>CAIJKT010000492.1 GCA_903821255.1 uncultured Lentisphaeria bacterium
AACGATTTCGATTTTCTGCCTTGCATTTTATACCCCTTTTAAATTTTCTTCAGCCTTTCCATTGCATTCAGCACATGGGATATAATTCAGTACTGTCCAGCATCATAATCTAAAAATTCCTGTTAATTAAGTCCGCGCAGAACAATCCATCTGCCTTAAACATTTCTGCAATAATGCAATTTACAACCTGAAACGTAAAAAGCAAAAAGGAATGTAACGATTCCAGGCATCGAAGAATTATTTTCCCGGATTATTCATTTATCAAAGCTGATTATAAAATTCTTCCGGCACTATAGATGATTCTGCATAATCTTGTCACCATACCGGATATTTCCGGATTTTTTCAAAAAAAATTTAATCAGGTATTGACAATATGCAATAATTCACTTATAATTCACTTGTAGCATAAATTAATTCACTATTGAATTTATTTTGAGGACCGAAGTAATGCTCAATGCAAACGACATTGCGCTCAAAGGAGCGGCAAAAGTCAAAAAAGAAGTGCGGAACTGGATCAGGCGGCACTGTCCCAGCCCCGGCGACCGTTTCATGTCGCAGCGGGAACTGGCCAGACTGCTGGACGTTGATCCTATGACTGCGCATAAAGCGCTTTCGGAGCTGACCGAGGAAGGCGTACTGTACCGGGTACAGGGCAAAGGATCGTTTATCGGAAATTCTCCCCGCGAAATTCATTCGCTGAACCTGGCGATGGCGCTGGCCCGGCCCGACCTGGATAATCCGGTAACCAATTCAAATAACTGGCATATTGTACAGCGGATGATAACCGCAGTTATGAAATCGTTAAAGGACCACGATACATTTTCGACTGCAATTGTGCCGCTGCAAACCGATCCGCGACGCGCCGAAGACCGCCTGCAGACGTATGATGCCGTGATTTTTCTCGGTGATTTGGAATACGGTGATTTGATTGAGGCAATGCTCAAATCACGGAAAACGCCGGTAATTATTGTTGACAGCCTGGCCCCGGCCGACGCTGACGCGGGAATCAGACTGTCGCTCGGACTGAATGAAAGCGTTTATCGCGGCATTACTTATATGGCCAGAAACGGTTACCGCCGGATCGCTTATATTGGTTCAGCGCAAAGTCAGGAGAAGGTGGCAGGCTACAAGCGGGCAATGGCTGATTACGCTCTCCCGCTGGAAGAGAGAAATATTGTGATGGGAATAGATGAACAGGACAGCGGCGCACGCGGGGCGTCAATCCTTTACGGACGCGGATTGAACTGCGACGGCATTTTTGTGGATACTGATTTTAAAGCCGTCGGGGTGATTGATTATTTGAATAAACAGGGGGTGAAAGTACCGGAAGATATCGGCGTCATGGGGTTCGACGGAATAGATTCCTGCGTCAAATCCCCGCCGTACCTGACTACGGTGAAGACTTGTCACGGCGAATTAATTGCCAGGACCCTGGAATTTTTAAGACAAAGCGAACGTAAAAAAACCGCGGCGTATTATCTGGAGATTCCAGGAAACGTCGTTCCAAATAAAACATTAAAAGTAAAAAAATAAAGGACTTTTGAGGCTTTTTTAAAGAACCCAAACAAAACCCAAAGAAGGAGATGTTAAAATGTTGAAAAAAAGAAATTTCACACTCATTGAATTGCTGGTCGTGGTAGCTATTATTGCAATACTTGCTTCCATGCTGCTTCCGGCGCTGAACAAAGCTCGCATGACAGCACAGAAAATCTCTTGCGTCAACAACATGAAAACCATTGGCAACGGCATAACTTTTTATGCCGACTCCTACAATGATTTTATAGTTTATTCAGCCAATAACGTCAATACCCCGTGGGAAAACTGGGTTGATGTCGTTGCGGCGCAACTCAACCTTTATCCGAGCGCGGCAGCCTGTCACGCTGAACTTCGCCGTTCCAAATCCCATCCTGAACGGCCTTTCGGCGGAAAAATCAGCGGGTTGCTGTGTCCATCCAGTCTCATCTGGTTCCAGGATATTAACGACAGTCTTATTTACACTAATTATTCGTATAATAACAACCTGATGCCAGCTTTGAACTCTCCTTCACTGATCAAACGGTGTATGCTTAAAAAACCATCAATGCTGTGTCTTATGGTGGATGGGATGTACAGTACCGCCAGCGGCGGATACGCAATATGGAATCAAAATCAGATAAATGTCGGCAGCACATACAGTACCGTTGATACCGCAAGACATCAGAACACCACAAATATATTATTTGTCGATGGACATGTGGCTAATGCCAAAGGAACTCCCGGCGTGCTTAAAGTTTATCTGTCAAATGCGGATATTGCCGCGCGTCCTAACGGAAATATGTGGAATTAAGCAACCAAACTACTTAATAACAAACCCAATAATGCTCAAGGATTTATTATGTTCAAACAATGCTGCCTGATCTCGTTTCTTATGATAACCGGTATGATCACCATATTTCGTGCGGATGCCGGGCAGGAGACCCCCGAAAAGGATTTATTATTTTTCGCGTCGTTTGACCAGCGGATAGTGCGGGCCGATTTCGCCAAAGGCAGCCGGGAACCGGAGAATTTCAAGGATACGCTGGAACTGCGTTTTCAGCCGGGATTGAACGAGAGCTGTGCCTATCTGCGAAAAGCCGGAGAACGATTGTCATATAATGTGATGGATAATTTTAATCCAAAAGAAGGCACGATTTCAGTCTGGATGAAAGCAATGAACTGGAATCCCAAAGGTATCGACGCAACGACGTTTTCCACATTCAAGCATATCATTTCCGTCGTGTTTCAGACCGGAACCGGGAATGCCGTTTTTACCCTTTACAAATATTTCCAGGGCAGCACTTTCTCATTTTTGATAACTCCGTCACTCAACAGCAAAAATTTCCTTTGCTCTTTTGACGGATCGTTGCTCAGCCAGGGAAAATTGTACAAAATCGATTGCTGCTGGGGCAAGGGCAAAATGGAGATATACATTGACGGAAAATTAATTTCCAGCAGTTACTACACTGGCGAATATGACAAAATCGCAGATTCACCGCTGAAACAAGGCAGTATCCTGATCAATCCGCTTCTCTGGGGTGCAAAGCATGAAACTTGCGATGATCTCACCCTGATTGACAATGTTAAGATTTTCGGACGAGCACTATCCGCAGCCGAAATCAAACAAAAATACATGGCTGATTCAGGCCAGGCCGGAACCGCAGAACCGACAGTTTCAATCAGTCTGTCCGGAATGGAAGGCGCTGACGGAAAGCTGGATAATTTGAAGGCAGATTTTAATTTGAATTCGCTCCCGCCCGAATGGCAGAATGAAATCAGCAGAAAAAATGTCCGCGCCAGCATCAAAATAATGTTTGGCGGACAGGCAATATTTTCTGACGAATTTGTACCTGACCGGCTGGAATTAGACCGGATCGTTTCAGGGGCAACCGGAAAAGGCATCTATACCGCGCTGCTTGGTTTAACCAATAATAAAACCGGCATGAAGCTGGATTTCAAGTCGGAAATCAACCGTCCGGATACCGGCTGGCTCGGCAATCACTCCGGCAAGGAAGATTTTGTGCCGGTGCCATGGACGCCAATAACTGTTAAGGGAAATACGGTAAGTGTCTGGAACCGGACTTACACCTTTAACGGACCTTTCATTTCAGGCGTTGTTGCCGGCGGAAAGGAATTGCTATCCAGTCCGATGCAACTGCAAATTAATTCGGACGGACAGGAATCTGCGGCAACCTTTGGCTCTGACCAGAGCGCGGAGCAATATAACGATCATGTAACTTTCAAAGGTTCCGGACGCGCCGGAGAAATTGAGATAAAATATACTAACACCGTCTGGTTTGACGGCTACAGTCATGTCAATTTTGAGCTGGGCCGGAAAGGACAGAAAGTGGATTCCATGGTATTGAAATATACTGTAAAACCGGAATATTCCCAATATCTGGCAGTACCGAAGCCGGTGGACTTCGAAGGCGACAAATCGTTTGAGTGGACTGGTTCCGGTCCAAAAAGTTTCAGTCAGATATGGCTGATCGGCAAAATCAACGGGTTCTGCTGGTCGGCGGAAAACGAAGGCAATTGGGTTTATGAAAAAGGCACCGATCCGGTAAAAGTTTTAAAGAAAGCTGATGGTGCGGAAGTTGTGATGAATATTATCTCCAGGCCGGTAACGCTGCCGTGTCCGGTACAGTATTCGCTGGGTTTTATTGCCACGCCGACGCGTCCATTGCCGTCTAACTACCGGACATTCACCTTTTCAGGATGGAGTTCAAAAATCTGTGATGCGGTACCGATGGGCTGGAGCGGACAGGCATTTACCCGCTATGCATCGCTTATTCCGGATCGGGCAACTTATAAAAAATACATTGAGGATTTGGCGGCAAGAGGGATTTCAAGCTTCCCGTACTCTTCTCCAGCAGGACTCAGTGACGATGAGCCGGAAGTAAAGTTTTTTCAAGCATCCTGGCAGATCCCGGGCAGCGCAGTATTTCCGACTCAGGATGCCAAAGACGGAGCAAAATATAATCAGATTTCGCTGAGCCCGACTCCGGCATTGCAGGATTTCTTCGCGGATAAACTGGAACGGTTCCTGTCAAGAAACGATAAGGAAATAGGAGGGATTTATTACGATCTATGTCATTGCTATTATAATACCAACTCGATCGCCGCGGGATCTTTTATTGACGCATTCGGCCGTAAGATCCCTGCACAATGGACTTGTCCAGGTCTGCGCGAATCAATGATGCGTACCATCAAGATTTGCCGGAAGTACAATAAACAGGCAATTTACCATGCGCATAATGAATACAACCCGGCAATTCACGGGTTAGGCGATTTCTGGTGGCCCGGAGAACATCTTGGCGGCGAACTCGCAGAAAATCCTTATTATTATGCCGACAGCATGCCGCAGCGGGATTATGCAACCGACTTTAGTTCCGCACAGAAAGGCGTCGGGGTTATCAACTTGCCGGTTATCAGCCGTATGAACAGCAAGTATGAAGGCGAGGACGGCCGCGGCCCGACAGAATCCATGGTCGGCAGAATGCTGCTTAATGATGTTATTTCCGCGGAAACTCAATGCCATATGCAAACCGTTGATAAAATGTGGAGTATCCGGAAAAAATACAAGCTGGACGAGGCGGCATTTGTGCACTTTACCGAAAATACGCTGTATTCTTCAGACAATAAAAATATCGCCGGCTCTTTTTACGTCTATCCGGACAGGAAGATACTGGCGGTATTCTGTAATATGACACAAAAAGATCAGCATGCCACACTTACGATCCCAAACTATAACAATGCACATGACGTGTGGAATGAAAAAAATCTGGCAATGAAAGAACATACACTGGAAGTAAATGTTGCCGGACGAAATTTCATAATGCTTCTGCTAAATAATGATTGATCTCCTGCGATTCCGGCAGTGCGCGCGCTGAGCAGCCTGCCGGAATTTTTACTCTGTTGCTGATATCACCTCAGGTCAAATTACTTTTTGACATCATCCGGTATTTTCTGGGTGTAGTTCCATAGTATTTTTTGAATGTCGCGAAAAAATAGCTCAAATTCTGAAATCCGCATTCAGATGCGATTTCATGCAGTTCCATCGAAGTAATTGCCAGCATTCTGGCGGCATATTCCGTCCGGTACTTGGCGAGCAGTTCAACCGGACTCATGCCTGTGCATCTTTTCAGTTCACGGCTGATATGCTCCCGGCTTCTGCCGCATAACTCATAAAACTTGTCCAGCCCTTTGCGCAGATTATGCGGTTCATTGATCTTGACACAGGCATGTTGAAGCCAGGTTGGGATGACGGTGTCGCAACTGAATTTACGGGATTCCGGCAGATACAGCAGGTTAAACAGAAATCTTTCCGCATTAAAACGGGTCCACTTGCTGTACATCAGTTTTTTCGCGTCATTCAGCAATCTTTCCGCTTCCTCGTCTGTCGGCATAAAAGAGTTCGGATACGGCGCTTTGCCGCTCCAGAAATTCGGATCATCGGCAAAAATCCGGGTACGCATATCCGCGATCAATTCAATTGGAAATGTTATGTTGAACATTATGGTCTGATTGTCCGGAATATTTCTGGGCGCTTCAAAGGAATGAGTATCTTCCGGCCGCACCAGCATCACCGTATGGGCCGGCAATACCTCGCGCTTACCATTGATACAGTGAATTATGCCCGGATACAAAGTCATGAACACCTCGCAGAAATCATGACGGTGCAACTCCCCCAGAATCTCTTCAGGGGCAATAAACGCCACATGACACCATTTACCGCGATTTACCGGTTTATCCCACTTGATTATCTGCATAATATCACAAAATTATATAAAATCATCAATATACTGAAAGAAAATATCATAATAATACATTATAATTAACAGTAGTCAAATTAAACCGGCAGGAAATTAACTAAACCGCATAACTTTAAGGATAAGTAATGAAAAACAATAATCAAGGAGACGCGGTTATGAAAAAGCAGATATCGAAATTCACACTCATTGAATTGCTCGTGGTGATCGCCATCATAGCGATTTTGGCCTCAATGCTGCTGCCGGCGCTGGGCAAAGCCAGGGAAAAAGCCCGGGCGATCAACTGCACTAACACGTTGAAGCAGATTGGAACCGGCGGACAATTTTATATCGACAGCTATAACGGCTACATTATGCCGATCGGAACGGGTCATCCCACATACGGCACGGTTGACTGGACATACATGATGGGACCGATTCTCGGCAGAAAGCAGAACAATCCCTGGGGATTGCCGGCAAGCTGGGATAAATATTTTTATTGCGCATCAAATCAATCTCTTGAATGGCCGAACAAGGTCAATATTTTTCTGACTAACTATTGCGTCAACGAGAGCGCCATGGGCTACATGTACGGCGCAACCAATACAGCCGAAAGACCGCTCAATAAAATAAACCGATTTAAACAACCTTCCCGTACCTTCATGATGGGAGACGGCAAAGGCTCCGGTCTGATGAAGGCAACCGGGGATGAGCATATCACCGGCCTTGATACCAGGTGCGTTCTCTATCCGGCTCATCAAGGACAATCACGTTTTAATACCCTGTTTGCGGATGGACATTGCGAAAGTTTGAATTTGGGCAACATCCCCGCCAGCTTCGTCTATGATACTACAGCGTCTCCCAAGCAGTTATATAAATGATAAATCAGACTTTCAGCGGCAGCCGTATCTGCCGGGATTTATTCTTCCAAATAAAGGATTTGTACTTGTGAAAAAGATGGCAGACGCGACAAAAATTCTAAAACGGCATCCGGCCAATCCACTGATCACTCCCGACGATTACCCCGGAGCAATGCAAATATTCAATCCGTCGCCGGTGATGCACAATGGCGAAACCATTCTGCTGCTTTCCATGATCTTCTTTAAGAACGACCGGCTCGGCGAAACCAGGGTTGCAAGAAGCAAAGACGGCATTAATTTTACAATTGCCGATGAAGCGCTCATCAAATTTGACACCAGTCTTTTCCCTTACGACATCGTAAATAAACATACGATCGACAACCGGGTTACGCAGATTGATGACACTTATTACATACTCACTCCGACAGCGGCCTGGCCGTATCAGGGCCCGGCAACCGTACTCGGCAAAACCAAAGATTTCAAGACTTATGAGCCGGTTGAAATCATAACTCTGCCCAGAAATCGCGGTGCCTCGCTGTTTCCGGGAAAAATCAACGGCAAATATTATAAACTGGACCGCCCCGGAGCCGGCACCGGTTCACAAGGCGATATCTGGCTTTCAGCCTCGCCAGACCTTATTTACTGGGGTGAATATCGTCCGGTACTTTGTCCGTACGCCCACTGGAACATGTCTAAAATCGGTCCTACCCCGCCAATCAAAACCAGACAGGGCTGGCTGGTAATCATTCACGGAGTCTGCCAGCCGTGCGACGGCCCCCATTACAGCATTGGAGCAATCCTGCTTGATCTGGAACAGCCGTGGAAAGTTATCGGAAAAACCGCCAGCACCCTGCTTAACCCGGAAGCAGATTATGAAACCAGGGGCTGGGTGGATAACGTTGTATTCCCCTGCGGGGCGATTGCCGATGAAACAAAAGATGAGCTAAGACTTTATTACGGCGGCGCGGATACCAGAATATGCCTGGCCACCGGATCATTGAGCGAAGTGGTCAGCGCGTGTGCAGAAAACATATAATTCCAGATTAATATCAGCGTGAGAACTCGTTCGATAACGAGATCTTTGCTGATTTATGCTTCAATGCCGATTCTTAAGAATCTTGTTATTAATGCTCTATTCTCTGATATTTTTCAGAAAAAAGTTGATCAGGCATTGACAATATATGATAATTCACTTATAATTCACTTAGGCATAGATTGATTCACTATGGAATTTAAGGTCTAAAATAATGCTTACTGAAAATAACATTGTGCTCAAAGGCGCGGCAAAAGTCAAAAACGAAGTGCGGAACTGGATCAGGCAGCACCGGCCCAGCCCCGGCGACCGTTTCATGTCGCAGCGGGAACTGGCGAAGCTGCTGGACGTTGATCCCATGACCGCGCATAAAGCGCTTTCGGAGCTGACCGAGGAAGGCGTGCTGTACCGGGTGCAGGGCAAAGGGTCGTTTATCGGAAACTCTCCCCGCGAAATTCATTCGCTGAACCTGGCAATGGCGCTGGCCCGGCCCGATCTGGATAATCCGGTGACCAATTCAAATCACTGGCATATTGTCCAGCGGGTAATAACCGGGGTTATGCAATCGTTGAAAGACCACGATACATTTTCAACGGCAATTGTGCCGGTGCAAACCGATTCGCGCCGTGCCGAAGACCGGCTGCAGGCATATGACGCAGTGATTTTTCTCGGCGATCAGGAATACAGCGATTTGATCAAAACAATGCTCAAATCCCGCAAAATGCCGCTGATTATAATTGACAGTCTGGCCCCGGCCGACGCTGACGCGGGAATCAGACTGTCGCTCGGACTGAATGAGAGTGTTTATCGCGGAATTACCCACATGGCAAAAAGCGGTTATCGCCGGATCGCTTATATTGGTTCAGAATACAGCATGGAAAAATTTGCCGGCTACAAACGGGCGCTGGCTGATTATGCCCTGCCGCTGGAAGAGGAAAATGTTGTGATGGGAATAGATGAACAGGACAGCGGGGCGCGCGGGGCGTCAATCCTTTATGGACGCGGGTTGAATTGTGACAGCATTTTCGTGGATACGGACTTTAAAGCCGTCGGCGTAATTGATTATCTGAATAAGCAGGGCGTGAAAGTACCGGAAGATATCGGCGTCATGGGGTTCGACGGAATAGATTCCTGCATCAGCGCGCCATTGTACCTGACTACGGTAAAAACTTGTCACGTCAAACTGATTGCCGCCGCGCTGGATTTTTTAAGACAAAGCGAACGTAAAAAAGCACTGTCGCATTATATCGAGATTCCAGGCAATGTTGTTCCGAATAGAACATTAAAGGTAAAAAAATAAAGGACTTTTGAGGCTTTTTGAAAGAACCCCGACAAAACCTAAAGTAAGGAGCTGTTAAAATGTTGAAAAAAAGAAATTTCACACTCATTGAATTGCTGGTCGTGATCGCGATCATAGCAATCCTCGCAGGCATGCTGCTTCCCGCGCTGAATAAAGCCAGAGAAAAGGCACGGGCGATAACTTGCACGAACACTCTGAAACAGATTGGGACTGGAGTTCAATTCTATTCGGACAACTATGCCGGCTATATAGTGCCGGTAGGCGTGGGGCATCCCACATACGGCACGGTTGACTGGACTTACCTGATGGGACCGATCCTCGGGAGAAAACAGAACAATCCGTGGGGATTGCATGAAAGCTGGGATAAATATTTCTACTGCGATTCCAATAAATTTTTACCCTGGCCGACTCAATCCAACATATATCTCACGAATTACAGCGTCAATAAAAGCGCTATGGGATATATGACCGGCGCGGCCAATACCATAGCAAGCCCTCTGAACAAGATCAACCGGCTGAAGCAGGCGTCCCGTACTTTTCTCATAGCGGACGGCCGATTGGATATTAGCTGGAACGCTCTTGACTGTGCCGGCACATGGGATATAAATCCCGGCGCCGATTGTCCGCTTGCGCCAATACATCAGTCCAGCTTCAATACTTTATTTGCCGATGGTCACTGCAGTACGTTTGGCTTGAAAGATTTGCCGAACTGCTTTGCCTACGACGCAACGACAGGCGCCCTGTACAAATAACTGCGGTGGATCTTACTCGCGGCAGCATCGGCTGCCGCGATTTATTGTGCCGCATCAAGATGATTGATTTTAAATTTTCGGATTCTAAAACTAACATAAACAAGGAGATTAAATTATGAAAAAGAATGTTCTGGTGGTGGCTGGTCTGGTGCTGGCGTCTGCATGTTATGCGGCGGATGTGTCGTTTTCGCTGACATTTGACGGAAAAACGCTTAATCCTGAAAGTTCGCAGGGCGACACAAAACCGATAAAAGCACTCACGTTAACTGACGATAATTTTGTCAAAGGGTTCAATAACAAAGAAGCATTTGTGCTGACAAAGCAGGAAGCCCCGGCCTATACCGCAAACGGGATTGTAAATTTTGGCGAAAGCACGGTCTCATTCTGGTTCAAGCCGGTTAACTGGATGCAGGACAAGCCGGCGCGCTTTCTGCATATTTTCAGTCCGTCACAGGATAAAAAATCCCTGCTGATTTATTATTTCTACAAGAATGCCGATGGCGATATCACCATGAAAATCGTAGGCAGCGATGACAACCGCAAAGACGTTGCCGAGGTCACAATTCCCGGCGACTCCATTGCAAAAGACGCCTGGCAGAAAATTGACGTCGTCTGGAATGCAAAAACTCTCACAATTTACCGCAACGGCGAAAAAGTTGACGAAAAACCGATGTTTGAAGCTTTTGCCGCATTGGCGCAGGCCCCCAGGGACTGGACCGGTTTCTATGTGCTGCCGGTTTATACTTCTGACGGTGATGACTGGGCCGTTAAAACTGCCATGGACAATATTACGGTTTACAAAAACGCACTGACTGACAAAGAGATTAAAGAGAACTACGGCAAAGACATGGAAAGCGCAAAGAAATAATCAGTATCCGGATTTGTAATTGAGGGATGTTAAATGAAGATGATCAAGCAATGTTGTTTCGCCGTGCTCCTGGTTGTGGCAGGTTTTAATGTTTTTGCCGAACCGGAAGTTATATTTCACGCGCCTTTTGACAAGGATTTTTCCGCAAAAGCAAACGGACAAACTGTCACTGGCCAGCATACTCAGAAAGTTTTATATGAAACCATAGCGCTGATGCTGCTGCGGCCCGGTGTGGCCGGCAACGCCGCCTTGATCGGCTGCTCTGAAAATGATCTGGCAAACTACAGCATAAGTTATCCCGGCGACATTCTTAATACTAAACAGGGCGCGATATCTTTCTGGGTTGCTCCTCAGGACTGGAAAGCCGACGACAATAAATTCCATGTCTTTTTTGAGGCAGGCGGAGAGAATTCGTTTCTGGTAATTTATAAATATTTTGAAGGAAGCAATCTGTATTTTCTATACGGCGCGAAAAGCGTATCCAGCAAAGGCGCAATGCCGTGGACCATGGCGAAAAAAGACATCAAAAAATGGAAGATGAAAGAGTGGCATTTCATCACCTGCTGCTGGACCGAACAGAAAATCTGGCTATATGTTGACGGGGCGATCGTAGACTCACCGTCCGTTGCCTATCCTCCGACAACGCCGTTTCAATCGGCAATAGTAGGAGCCAGAACCAATGGCTGGAGCGGCGTAATGAAAGGCGCAATGGACAAGACGCTGATTGACGATGTAAAGATTTTCAAGGCTCCGCTTTCCGGTCAGGAGGTCGCGGCGCTTTACGGCAATTATAATTTCAAGAAACTGGACGCTGATAATTCGCCATTGACGATTTCCAAGGTCTTCCCGCGCACCGACCGGGAAAAGAAAATACTTAAGCTGTCTTTCCTGCTATCGCGTTTCCAGCCTGACTTCAAGGCATATAAAGTCCGGTTTGAACTGCTTGATTCGGCGAAGAAAAACGTTTTGGAAAAGACCTTTGTCTCCAACGGCACGGAATATGAAGACAGCATAAATGTGGCTGCGCTGCCGCCCGGACGCTATCTGGCACGAATCACGCCGCTCGCGATGAAAAATGAAAAAGTTCCGGTATATGAATTTGATTACGCAATCCCGACTTCGCCGGCGGCCTGGGACAACAACCAGTGCGGCATCAGTGACAAAGTACCGCCGCCGTGGAATGATATGAAACTGCTGCCCGGCAATACTATTGAATGCTGGGGCAGGCAGTATGTGTTCGGCAATAATCTGTTTCCGGTTCAAATCAATACCGGCAAGTATTCGCTGCTGCAATCGCCGGTCCGCCTGACAGTCAACGGCAGAGCGTTTGGTGCGCCATGCAATGTCAAAGTGGTAAAAGAATCGCCGACAGCAATTGAGCTTGAATGCAGCGGCAAAAATGAACAACTGTCGGTTAAAACCGGCATCACCATCGAATATGACGGTTTTATGTGGATAAAAATGGAAGTCGCGCCGGTCGCGCCGCTGGTCATCAACAGCATGACTCTCGATGTTCCGTTGAAGAAAGATTGTGCCACTCTGTTTGACTTAATAGAGAAAATGTACGGCGGGTATGAACCGGGTTTCCAGGGCGCGGTAACTGACAAAACAATCAGCCGCAATATTTATGAATTCTCGCCGGTGATCTGGCTGGGTAATGAAGATGCCGGCTTGCAGTGGATCGCTGAAAACTTGAAAGGCTGGCACAATTCCGACCAGAAACAATCACTCCAGGTGGTTTCCGCAAATGATGCCAGAGTTCTGCGTTTAAATCTGATAGACTCAAAGGTGGAGCTGGCGCAGCCCCGCAATATCGCGTTCGGTTTTCAGGCCACTCCGGTAAAACCGCTGTTGAAAGGCTGGCGTCACCTGCGCAATGGCAGAAATATCGAACTGTGGTATCCCTGGGAAACCCTGCACAATGTGCCAGACGCGGAATTTAAGACTGCTGAATGCGAAGCAACCATGCGCGCCAATGAAGCCGCAGGCATAAAACTATTCAATTACCTGGCCACTTATTCAATGTCGCCGTTTTTCCCGGAATTTCCATGGTGGTGCGATCTCTGGAGCAAAACACCGCCGCTAATCGGCACTTTCACCACGGGTTCCGACCGGGCATGGGTAGAAGGCAGAGTATGCCCGAATTCCAAATCGCTTGAGGACTTTTATGCCTGGAAATTCAAAAAACTCCAGACCGATATCAAACTGAAAAATATTTATATCGACAATGAATCAGCCCAGCCGTGCAACAATGCCATTCATGGTTGCGGCTGGAGCGACGATGCCGGAAAAACATACGACACCTGGAACATCCTCGGCACCAGACGGCTGGCCAGGAGATTGTATGTATTAACTAAAGAATATGATCCGCAAGGTTTGGTGGTTCGCCATATGTCCGGCGAAAAAGTGGCAGCCAATGACGCGTTTGCCGATATTCTGGTGGATGGCGAACTCTATGTTTTCCAGATTGCAAAGGAAGATTCATATTTCAACATCTTCTCCCCGGCGATGTTCCGTTCCGCCTTCCTGTCGCGACAGTTTGGCATAGTGGATTTATTTATTCCACAGTTTGAACGTTCGTTCGATATTCATGACACGGCAAAAAACAAATTGTTTAAATCCGGGAAACTGCCGGACCAGGAAAAAATCCTGCGCCATTTCAAAGGCTATTTCTTTGTGCATGACGCCAAAATGTGGCCGTCTTTCGGAATTAGAATTAACGACTTCTGGAAGATTGAAGATGATTTCAAAATGAGCGATGATACGCCGTTTTTCGGCTACTGGGATAAGAATAATCCGTTCAGGCTGGAAAATCAAAACTCCGACCGGGAAATGGTTTCCGCCTATGTCGCTCAGGGCAAATTCATGCTGATCGCAATGAATGATACGGACAGCGTAAAGCGCATGAATATCAGGATTGACGCCGATGCGCTGTCAAAGTACGGCATCGCCAATATCGGTAAACTGACCAACCCGGAAACCAAAGCCGGAATTGAAGTAAAGGACAATACGGTTAATTTGGAATTAAAGCCTCGGGATTACCAGATATGGATTTATAAACAGTGACAGATTACTTGAAAAAAGATGATTTAGTGTTTATAGTTATTTTCAGAAGCAATTTTAACACAGGAGGTAGAAAATGTCGAAGTTAGTAAAATCTCTCGGTATTGCGGTTGTGGCCTGCGGATGTGTGTTCTCAGTTTTCGGCCAGGACGCCGGAGCAAACCTGTTAAAACAATGGAATTTATACGGGACTGAAGGCAGCACCGTCATTCAGGATGACGGGGTGATTGCCTGTGTATGCAAAAGCGAAAAAGATTCCAGCGGAGTCACACAGGCCGTTACCCTCGACCAGAAAGAAGCTAAAGCCATCGAGATTTCCGCTGAAAGCAAAGCCGAAAATGCTTCCGGTGATCTGGATGTCAGCAATTATTCGATCTATCTGGATATCGCCCACCCCGACGGCACTTATTCCTATGGAGTTACCGCGGCATTCAAGACCGGCACCCATGACTGGGAAAAAGCCTCGCTGTCTTATACTCCGACCAAACCGATCAAGTCGCTGAGCTATTATCTGCTTTTCCGTAACAAAACCGGCAAAGTATGGTTCAGGAATGCAGTTTTGATTCAAAAGTAATTTTTGAATATTTGTGCATGAAGGCGGAAATGCCAATTGGAATCCGCCTTTATGCTGTCACTTTTTCCGATTGTTTGAAAAGATTAATTTGTTGTTTTTATAGTTAATTACAGTAACAATTTTAACATTGGGAGTAGAAAATGTCAACACTGGTTAAGTCTCTGGGTATTGCGGTTGTGGCTTGCGGATGTGTGTGTTCCGTACTGGGACAGGACGCCGGAGCAAATCTGTTAAAACAATGGAATGTCTTTGGAACTAAGGGCGCCACGGTCATTCAGGATGACGGAGTGATTGCCTGCGAAAATAAAGACGAAAAGGATTCCAGCGGAGTGGTGCAAAGTATTGTGCTTGATCAGACGGAAGCTAAAACTATCGAAATTTCCGGCGAAAGCAAAGCCGAAAACGCTTCCGGGGATCTGGATCGCAGTAACTACTCGATCTATCTGGACATTATCCATACCGACGACACCAAAACCTATGGCGTCACCGCGGCATTCAAGACCGGCACCCATGACTGGGAAAAAGTGTCATTGTCCTATACTCCAACCAAACCGATCAAGTCGCTGAATTATCTGATGCTTTTCCGCAATAAGACCGGCAAAGTATGGTTCAAGAATGGAGTTTTAATTCAGAAGTAATGCCAGACCGTCTATAATTCAAGGCGGATTCCAGAACGGAATCCGCCTTTTTGCTGCTCCAGTTGCGGGATTTCACTTGATCCAGCGCTGAAATTTACAAAGCACTTTCTCCCATATTTGTGACGCGGTGATGACATTGTCTTCCGGCGTGAACTCTCCGTATTCCTTCACTTTGAACACGCCGGCGATAAAAACATTCATCCAGAGAAACTGGTTGCTGCCGAGTTCATCAAGCGTTTTGCAGAACGAAGGCAGATCTTTCACTTGATTAAGCGCCTTGATCGCCATTACCGCCCGCCGGGCCCTGGTCACCCGCATTGAACCGGTTTTCACGTCAAAAGACAGAGTGTAGCAGTCCATCGCCGGAAGCTCCACCTGCGGGTCGAACAGGCCGGGATCGTCAACATACCCGCCCTCGACAACGGCTTCAATCACTACTGACTGGCGTGCGGCATCTTTGATTGCATCCGCGATTGTTCCGTTGCGGCAATCTTCGCGGAAACCGTGCCACGCCCAGTCATCAGTCATAATCAGCCGCCCGCCTTTTTTTGACGGATAAACCGCTCTCAGCATCGGATCTAGCCCCTTGGACAGATACAGGCCGCAGGAAATGACATCCCGGACTTTCTCGTCCCAGCTGAAGCCGAATTTGCCGAATTTAAAAAAAGGCAGTTCATTGGACGGGACCAGCCACCAGGAAGTCATTGTCGGCTGAAAATGATTGTATGGCCGCCGGATCAGCCGTCCGGCTTCCGGCGGCAGGATCGCCTCGATGGCTTCGCACAATTTCC
>CAIJKT010000493.1 GCA_903821255.1 uncultured Lentisphaeria bacterium
TGATCGGCAAGGAAAATTCCTGCATTGACGGACCATATTCTATTCAGGATCGTTTCTGTCGAGGTCCGACGACATATGCCGCAGCATCTCCGGAACGCTTACTACTTGCACTGTTTCCGGGTAATCTGAGTTCTTGGGATGGTACAACTACCACCTTGGCAGAACGCATAAAAATATTCTTTACCTCTGATTTGCTGGTGTTTCCTGGATATATTCGCACGGTCATCGAACAGTGTTTTAAAACGCCTGCGGATTACAAAACCATTGAATCTGCGTACAGGGCTTTTTATGCAGAAAAAAACATTAATTAACGAAATAGACCATGGGATTATTTGGAATAGAATTTTAAAGGAGAAATCGAATTATGTAATAAGGATGAAACAGCGGCATGGAGTACACCTTGTCACGGTGCGGATTAAAATGGGCATATCGTGGAATTGACTGCTAATTGATTATATCAAAACTCCGCGTTTCCACGCGTTGACTTACTGCGCCTGCATTCTTGATGGAGGCCCGGATGGACATGCCCAGCATGAAGCCCTTGATGATGCAAAACCAGTCTATATCATCACAATATTTTGTGTAAATGCCTGTTGCATAAACTCGATGTCATGGTAAAATATCAGGCATAAAGTAAAAGACAGCTATGATTCAAGGTAAAGATAAACAACCGGCAGAGAAGCCGCCGCTGATGGGCGACTGCGTGATGGCCGGGTTCCATATCGCGCAGAACGCATCCTTAGTTATTTTTCAACATTAGAATGCCGTTTTATAATTGCTTCAGGGCGTTTAATGGTATCGGGATTGTTGAGCGCCCTGTTTTTTCTGGCGTAATCCATTACCGTCATGCCTCTGTCGTCTTTGACCGCTGGATCGAACCCGACACTGATCATTGCCTGTAGACGGCGGCAAGCCTTATCCTGTACTTCGATATCAACCCGCCACAGGCGGTAATCATAGAATTCATCTGGTCGCTATTGCGGCTTAATTTAGCACCATTCTTTTTCAACAGCATAGCAACCTGCGGATCCGGATTATTTAAACATGCCATTTCAAGTGTCGATTCATACCAGAAGTTTTTCTGGTCCGGCACTTTTACTCCGGCATCCAGCAACGCCTGAATCACCGCCGGATTATTATGCCACGCGGCGAATATTATCGGCGTCATCTGATCACTAATGAATAATAGACCGTCGCTCCGGCTGTAGCCTCGCTGAGCGTGGCGGTTCGGATCGGCACCGTACCTGAGCAGCAGGTGAATCACCGCCGGATTAGAATTATAAAATGCCGCCGTCATCAGCGCATCAACTCCTGTCAGTCCAAATCCTCTTACAGCTCAGACAATAATTCCAGTTCCAGTTACTCCGACCCGCTATGGACAATCAAGCCCAATGCGTATGGAATGGGAGTTGGTGAGAATCAGTACGGACAACCGGTTAAGATAGTTCCGGTACATAGTTCCGGCAGCAGCTATTCCGATCCACTGTTAACCATCAAGCAGGACGCTTACGGCATGGGCGTAGGTTCCGATCAATACGGCAGACCAGTAAAGATAGTCCCGGCGCAGTGAGCAGGGTTATGCACGAACATAGAATTATTCGCTGGCTAATACGACTGGCTGGCCGCAGTTACCGTTGGTGAAATAATTAGAGGTTATTCATTAATCGCGTTTAGCGGCTGGAGACGCGCAGTGTTTACTGGGGATCGGCAACGCCAGAACACTCAGATTGAGGTGTCCTGGGCCACTGGTTTGAATGCTTACTGGGAAATTGCTACGACCCAAGTTAACCCTAATCTGACAACCCCGTAAGCGTGACATCACCCCTGCGATTTTCACTTTGTTTAACGGGATCCATCAAGGAATGTGATAAAAGCCCAGCATACAACGATATAAGGCACATCCTACCCGCGCCGCCATTCCATTAACTCTACCATCAATGTACCGTTATCCCCCCGCACATCATCACCGGCAAATACATCACCGGCAACAACTCGCCCTACCGTTATCATCATCAGCCGGACAGCCAGTGCCAACAGGAGATGCTGACTGCTACCCAGTGAAGTCAACATCAACCGCAGACCGCCATCATCCGCGCTACCCCGTTGTACATATCGCCGCAGCAGCTTAGCGTATCAGTGAACAGAACCTAGCCGCTGAACCTGGAGCCGCCCATAACCAACCGCATACTTACGCCATCTACAGAGCAAGACTGAGTAAGCCTGCACGAGAGAGATAAGCCAGGCATAACGCCGCAGCGAACAACCATAAGCCTCGCGGCCCCGGGTATCTCTCCGGCGGTTGATATGGAGTGGAGAAGTCATGGAACGGATATCGGCCGTATAGCGCATTGCATACCGTTGTCAATTCGGCGTTTTGCTCAATCTTGAACTGTTGAACAGACGGATACCCTTCGGCGGCGGGTTACTTACTGTCTTGGCCAGATAGCTTCCAGCACGGATACAGTCAGCCTTCTGCTGAATAAACTCAGGCGAGTTCCGTTCGATCATCCCGCTACCCGCATAATGAATCAACCCTTTCGCGTCATCCGCGTTGATGTCCAACCTCCCAGCCAGCAGTTCAGTGGCTTTGTTCAAGTGCTTGACGTGGGATCTGGTAGCGTCACCGGAGTGCAAGTACAGGAAGTGTTCGTGAGGGTTAAGTGAGGTTTCCTGCTCCCTTTTGCGCAAGTAGGCAGAATCACAATTCTCCCGCTTGAGGAAGGCGTTGAGACTATCGGTAAAACCTTCAATGATCTTGTTGGCATCAGGGTATTGCCTGGACTCAGGGAAGCGTAAGTCCCATCTCTCCCAGAACACCCGGCGGTGTTCTCGTACTTGCTGTTCGGTCAGGTCAATGACTTTGTCCTGGATGTCGGTTCGGCACTCAAGCGGTTCGCCTTTGCTGACGATAATCGGGTATCCACGGTAAGTAGCGGCTTTGATTGTTTTCGGCTTGGACATGGTTGATTTCTCCAATCGGATTTGTTGTACTATATTATGTCTGTGAATATTAAATTAAATCCGATAATGCCGGGATGAATAACTGAATGATTGTTATCTGTGAGCTGCCCCTTATATATTAATTATT
The DNA here is from genome assembly GCA_903821255.1 of uncultured Lentisphaeria bacterium. Next base: position 3,089 of record CAIJKT010000493.1, read on the forward strand.
GAATCTTTATTGTATTACTATTACCGTTTCATGGATATCAACGGAATCAATGGACAGCTCATCGCTGATAGCAGTAAAACATGCGGAATGTTATAATTGCTTCTGTCGGAATTGTTGCTTTCTCAAGTAAAAGGAATCGGAGACATGAGTGAATGCTCCATGCCCCCGATGATTTATGTTACTGCTGCTGATCTGGAAGATTCCTTCTGGCAGAATCTTCCAGATTTCAATAAGCTTCCCATCGACTATTGCGTTTCCGGTATAACGGAAGAATTATTTTAGGTTTCTCTAGCATCTGTAATTCCGACTGGACAGACTGGACAACACTGCAAAGATTTAAGGCCATTCCATACATGGATCCTTTTTCCGTCCTCCAAAACTAATTTGGTTTTAACGGCCTTCGGAAACACCCGCCTTACCGCCTCTGACAGTTTTCCCATTCCGATAACCTTATAGCCATTTTCTCTCATCGCATTCTTGTAATGCGCGTAAAGCTGCAAAGTCCCGACAGTGTTTTCGGAATCGAATTCGTAATTGTCGTTTAAGAAAGAGCCTTCCTGGTCGCAAACTTCACGATGTTCCGCTTTTATCGCCGCGCTATATGGCGTTTCAGGAAAAAGACGAAGATTCCGAAGCTTAGCCAAGCCTTCTACCGCCCAATTGAATATTCCTGACAACTCTTCCAGGACAAGTTCGTTCTTCAGATTCTTGTTGTCTTCGCCGGTCCCGCGTATTTTCTCATTGAAAGGGATAATTCGCAATCTTTCCCAGATGGCGCTTGTCCGGTCTGCGAACATCGGCAGACTGTTGGACGCAAAAATGTTTCTGGCAATTGCTTTTGCCATAAAGGAATCCTGAAACTTTTTTTCGACTGGTATCATGCCACCGCTGATTATATCCTTAAACATGCCTTCTACTGCTCCGCTACTGGAATATTCTCCGGCAGTCGGTAAGTCACCGATAATGTTCAGCAAAGACGCGGACAAGTCGTGCAGTCCGAAACGATTGCCGAATCTGGACAACGGAATGCAGCAGACGTTTTCAACCCCTACAAGCTGAGTCAGCACATGCAGACAAACGGTCTTGCCGGTACCACCCTCTCCAAAAAGATAAAAAGCAACCTCAAACCTAGTGTCCGGAACTAACGCCAGCCCAAACATCATCTGAATGACTTCTCGCACCACCGGATCGGGTTGAACCCGCTCCAGATATTTCAACCACTTCGGACACTGTGCCGCCTGATTGAAATTATAAGAAACTGCGATTGTGGTAAATAAATCTGGTGTATGGTCTTTGATAGCGGCTGTTGATCCATCAGCGATTGCAGTCGCCAATTTCTCAATATCCACCATGCCGTTTTCCATGACAAACCAGTTTCCTGCTGGTTCGCCATTGGGAATCCAGCACGGAACATCAAATTCAGTAGGCAGTGCGCAATATTTAAATGATTCAAGATTCATCATTACGTCATTGAGCAAGCTTGTACTGATTTTATATCCTCTGAAATCGTCTTGGATAAGTGCGATGACTTCGCTTTGTAAGTCCCTTTTGTGGATTTGGATATATTTGCCGTTCTTATATTTGCGCCAGCTTCCTTTGTGGACACGCAAGCCAAGTTTCCCCTGATGCTGATACCTTGTGATAAGCGCCTCAACAATGTCCAAGATTGGAATGGGCGGTCTGCCACCCTTTTTCCCATTCTCTGGACTGGACAAAGCCCTTCCGTCAAATTTAATCATCTTTAATTCTTGATTGTTATTCATTGTAATTACCTCGTTCAATATTATTTGTTTGGGAATTGCGATAAAGCGTCCGAGCGTCCGGGGACATTTATCGTAGCATACTCCGGGATGGAAATGCCGCGAAAATGCCAGTCTCGCAATGGCTTCGCCTTCTACAAATGCGAAATGATATTGAGACCGGCTGAAATAATCCACTATTAGCGATTCAGCTCAATTATTTTCAACTCCTTCACCGGCAATGTCAGTTCCGATAATTGCCGCCGCAATAAGTTTTGGGGCGGGTGCTTTGTTTTTGCGAATATTGTATTTACTCCGGAGTTCTTTTATCTGGCGGGGAGTCTCACCATAGAATTTAGCTATTTCCTCATCTGAACAATATTCCGACAGCGAACTCAAGGTGCTGGTCATGTATTCATCAAAATTTAACATAGTCCACCGGCAATCCGGGATCGAATATTCCAACTTAATGGTGGTATATGCCTCCGGATAAGGATTATTCCTGAGATTCTCGAAAACGATGTTCATACATATCTTTGACCGATCTGCCGGCTGTTTATCAGCTTTTGATTTCTTCTGGCGTTTACTGGTTTCTTCACCTTCGAGATCGGGCTGTGGTCGCTCCAGATAAATTACGTTATCAATATTAATCAGCTTCATTTTTGACCCGCGAAGCGAATCGTCAGCATTCGCGTGAAATAAGATCAAGACGCCAATTCCTCTCTCTTTCAAACTCATCAACCAGGTATAAAAGAGATCCCACCCCTGCGGTGTGTCGTTAGCGCCCTGCGCCGAAGTCAAATTGTCGATCACAATAAATTTCAGAGTTTCTTCAATGGGAGCCGCTGCGTTAATTTTGGCGATTTCATTTTCAACCAATTGCCGTCCTTCATCGGAATACAGGTTCAGTCGTTCCGAGAGAAACCAGATCGGAGGATCAGCGTTTTGAGTGAGTTTAAATACACGGCGCGCAGACTGCTTTCTGGCAGTCAACCCACGGACACCAATTTCAGTATCGAGGTAAAACACCTTTTGCGGGGTATTGGCTTTCAATAGATCGTAGAGGTTACGTCCCAAGGCCATGGCATATGCCATTCCCATCGCTTTCGCCGTTTTGCCCGTACCTTTCCCCCCGTAGATAAGAGTCGTATCACCTTCGCTGATAATTGGATGCAAAATAAACTTGTGTTCACCTCCGCTGTCAAAGTCCTTGTCTTTTTGCGCACCGCGATGACCGCCGTTTTTGCGCTTTAACTGATTAATAAAATCACCAAGTCCGAACTCAGACCTGGCCCATTCGATAAATTCTTCATCATTCATGATTTTTTCTCCAGTTTGCTCATGCGTTCCTGACAACTATGCGATTTTGTTTGTCGCCAGTGTTTATTGATACGTCCTTTTCCAGCGGTTGCTGGGAACAGGGACAAATGTTTTTAATCCATGTTCCGTGGTTGTCTCCTTTACATATTTTGAAATTCTATTGTTACACCCGCAATGGGTTTTAGACTGAAATAGGCAGCCAGAGCGGATTCAACAATATCTTTTGAACTATTCTGTATAACGATGGTTACTTTCCGATTGCGCAAAATCTCCCAGTTGACATCAGCCGCTGTCTCTTTTCCGCCAATCCAGGCAGTCCAAATAATTTCACTACATTGTTTATATTTATTAGTGTTTACGTCTGCAAACTCAATAGATTCAGATAAAAAGATTTCCGCATCCGGGTTCTGGACGATCAGGTTCCAGTTTAATAATGGGTAGGGTTTGTCGAATGGCACGGGGAAGAATAATTCTTCAGAGTACCCGCAGAAAGACCATGCAGTAAACGGAACAACCAGTTTCTTATTATCTGTTGTCTGGTTAACTGCGGCTAAACCCAAAAGTGAATTAGCGGAACTCATGAACGGAATCTTCAGAATGTTGGGGCGGACAGGCATCACGTGGCGTATATTCTTGATTTGATGGGCGTTGGCTGCCTCAGGTATCGGTATGGCTGCAAATGGTTCATCTAATTTTATCCCGAATTTATCCATGAGTTTTGCGACCGCCTCTTCAGTTGTAATGCCTTCTTGAATCGCGTAAATCTCAATAAGACTTGGCATTGGCTGCTGAGATAAATAGATTTGCAGATTCTTATAATCGGCGCAGTACGAATTATTGCAATTACCCAATCCGGATAGAATTTGCAAAAAAAACGGACAATCGATGCATTCTTGACCATTATTGTTATTATGAAAGACTTTTCCAAATTGATAGTAATATCCCGATTGATATAACAAGGCAGAACAATTTTCAACCTGTCGCACTTGGTTTTGCATCCCGCAGATATCCAGATCGATACGGTCCGCTTGCTGTGGAGTCTCGCTGTAAAGTACTGGCAATTGCGTGCTATCTATTACTGCAGCATCAGCAAAACTAGCTTGCGAACTTTTGATGTTCATAATTTTAATACCTTGGTTGAGTAAGTCCTGGAAGTCCTGTTTCCGCTCCTTTACCCAATATCTTAGATTATTACTTTCACTTAATAACCGCTTATACGGCTTGGTCACGATCTTATACTGTTGGGAACGGAAGAAATTCCCATCGTTCACACCGTGTAGTACATTTGAAATTCTACCCGCGCTTAACAGGGCCATCAACATTAAATCGACTTTGCCTTTGGAAATGATGTGCCGCTCTTCGGCAATGCCATGCTGCATATCGACCGCATTTTGCGCTCCAGACTCAACCCAATGGGCATCCTCTGCTGGGAGTTGTAAATAATTCTCATTCATTTAAGTCGCATCCACCTATAGATAAACATTTTATGTGCATATTGCTGCTTTTGCAAAACCGGCAATAAATCCTACGAAACAGCCAGTTTTATTTTGCGTTCTTACGGTTTTTGACCTAGAACTGCCATATTTCTGGCTCATATGGACACCAAAAAACAGCCTTTCCAACCAGACTGAACATCATTGTTGTCATAGCGTACTCATCCTGGAGTGTTCCTCTACAAACAGTTCAATTTTGCGCTGCTCGAGGCGTACGGCTCTTTTTCCAACACGCACGCAGGGCAAGGCCCGCTGTTTAATCAAGCGATCCAAGCTTCGTGCCGAAATTCCTAGGATTTTGGCAGCCTGATCCCGCGAGATTAAACAAAGAGGTTCTTCTGGCGGACGTTGTTCCTCTTGGCTCTTCTTGGCAATGCTAAGAAGCTGTTTAAACTCTTCTACTGGTATAAGTCCAGCACTAACGAACGGAGCACTCGCTTCGTGTAATCGGCTTAGAGTGTTATTCGAAATCATAAAATTCCCTCTTGTTGTTTATCTGTTTTTCCTTGAACTTAAACATCACCTACCTCCTTTTTGTTTGATTAACAAATCATTGTTTTTCGTTTCATTTGTTATCACTTGACAACATCTATATTTTAGTCGCTTAAATGATAAAATGTTAAAATTTATTTTCTATATTAGGTATTCAAAAAATAAAACGTAACGTTTTACTTTTTTGTAAGTTATTTATGAATATGATGTTACGATATTTTTAACCATTGGTTGGTGAAAATGCTGAGTATAACTGAAGACGCTGTTCAGAAAAGCAGTAATTACAAAATTTTGCACTGCCGTTTCTGAAAAAGTGCTGCCATCTGGTTTTCCTGTGTCAAAAACAATGCGGTTGCCTATTATCCGGCACAGCTTCCGGAACCGGGCAAACGGAGTAGAAAGAATTAGCTGGCGGGATTTTAATGGCTTTGACGATACTCCAGCCATTGCCGATGAAAATCTTACTGGCTTACGGATATAAACTACTGTCAGCATGATTGATAACCTCCTGTAAAGCAATCGAGCCCGCCTCCGGATATTACTCCGGAAGCAGGCTCATGGTTATGGAACA
>CAIJKT010000494.1 GCA_903821255.1 uncultured Lentisphaeria bacterium
CTTCATGGATTTTGCTCAACGGATAACGGTGCGACACGATCAGTTCCGGATTGACCAGTCCGCGTTCCATCAGGCGAATCGCGCTCTGCATTGCCAGCGGAGTCGTACCGAAACTGGCATCCATGCGCCCTTCCAGAAAATGAGTCAACCCGCCGTCAAGCTCGAATTTTTCGTGGGTGGTAATTCCGAAAATATTCCATCTGGTGCCGCGCCGCCGCAAGTCGACCATCAGTTTTACCGCTTCAATCGGTCCGGCCGCTTCCACCACCAGGTCAGGTCCGCCTGGAATGATGTCGTACACCTGCTGCCTCAAGTTTGAAGAGCGAGCATCGATCGCATGAGTTGCGCCGCCGATTTTAATAGCGTTCCGCCGGGCATATTCACTGGCATCAATGGCGATCAATCGTCCAGCCCCCGCAGCTTTTGCCACCATTAAACAGAGCAGCCCGATACCCCCCGTTCCGATCACCACCACATCGTCGCCGATTTTTATTTCGCTCTTCTGAATTACACCTTTCCAGGCGCCGGACAGCGGTTCGGTCAGCGCCGCCGCGTCAAAACTGATGTTCGCCGGTTTGTGAAAAAGACAGGATTCGCCGGTAACCATGTATTCGGCAAACGCTCCGGGACGGACGTCTTCCGGCCCGTCGCCGCCAGTGGTGTAAGCATGTTCACAGTAATGAGAATTACCTTCGCGGCAATATTGACACACGCCGCAATACCCGGACGGCTGACAGATTACTTCGTCGCCTTCCTTGAAATGTCGCACTCCTTTGCCTGCTCCGGCCACGACCCCCGCCGGTTCATGGCCGGCAATAAAAGGAAACGCCACGTTGCGGCGAATCCCTTTGATGGCTTTATAGTCAGTGGCGCAGAAACCGCACGAAACAATTTTCACCAGAACTTCATCATCCCCGGGCCGGGGAATGGGAATATCCTCGAGTTCAAGCCGATTAAAATCTTTCAATATTGCTGCAAGCATAATCCCGCTCCTGATATTTGTTTTATATGTAAAGAATAATCTGCAAACAGTAATATGTCAAGTAGTGACATAAATAAAAACTTGAACTTTTGTCATGCCGTGATATAATTATAGTTATGAGTAAGAAAATATTTGTCAGACATCAGCAAATGAAAAATGACACGCTGACGGAAACGCTTCGGTCAATCAACCGGGGGGCATCCTGCAAGCGCGATGTGCAATCTTCTACCGGCCTCTCCTGGGGCGCGGTCAGCGAAACCGTTAACCTTTTACTGGAAAAACAGATTATCAACTTCTGCGAAGAGATCGGTAAAGTCCCGGCCGGAGCAGGACGCAGGAGTTCTCATTTTGAATTCTCCCGGACCGGCTTCCTTTGCATTGGCATGGAACTTCAGCGGCGTCAAATATCCACAACGCTCATCAATATGGGCGGACGAATAATCGGCCGGAACATTAAGGTACTGGACGGAGAACTGACCGCAGCTACCTTACAGCAATATGTGCTTGCGGCATTTGACGCCCAGCTCAATCAAAGTCAGATTGCGGCGGAAAAGGTTATTGCCCTTTCGTTTTCCCTGACTGGCGCGGTGGACAGCTTTAATAAAATCTGGCTGCAGTCCTCGCATGTCCCGGAAATCCGGAACTATGATTTCGGCAAACTTGCCGTTGATTTTCCGAATCTATACCACCTTTCCGTTGAACACGATATTTTCGCCAAAGCACGCGCCGTACTGGCCGATAAAAACTGGCAGGACGATAATTTCGTCTTCATGCATATCGGCGGCGGGGTCGGCATGGCAATACACAATCAAAATGGATTCTTTTTCGGCAGCCGCGGCCTGGCCGGGGAAATCGGCCATATTCCGGTTATGAATGCGCCGGCCGGCAGTAAATCGCGTCGATGTTCCTGTGGTCAGAACAACTGCCTGGAAATATTCCTCTCCGATCACGGGCTGCTTGCATTTGCCGGTAAAAAATTCAATATTAAGGCTGACAATTTACCGGCTCTTTTTGCAGCCGCCACGACTGGTCAAATGAACGAGTTTTACCGCTACTTGCATCCGTATTTATTGCAGACCGGAATTACGGCGGCCAATCTGTTTGACCCGGCAACCATAATTATCGGGGGCGAACTGATTGAACCATGGCTTCCGCAACTTCAGGAAAGGCTGCTGCCGGAACTGCAGGCCGCCGGTTGGATTCATTCTCCGGCACAGCTGAAGTGTTATTCCATGAGTTCATGCAACAGCGCTTTCGGCACAGTACTGAATTCAATTGAGCCGGTAATATCTCTCCTTGCCGAAAAATTTCAGAACTCTGTTTTATAATATTCATGCTTAAGATGGACGGAAATCGGAAGCTGGAATCAACGAAGAATTGCCCTGACAGATAAAACGTCAACCATTCTATCGGATACAATACCTTAACTTTAGTGTTTTCGTGCAATAGTACATTGATTTTCCGCCTCTTTCCAATCTTCTGTTTCAACGCCAAAACAGCGTTTCATTCGAACTTGAAATATAACCGGACAGGCA
>CAIJKT010000495.1 GCA_903821255.1 uncultured Lentisphaeria bacterium
AGCCGAAGATGGCGGGCATATAGGAAATTGTGCCGACGGTGGAACGGAAGTTTCCGTCTTCAAGATTTCCAGCCGGCATGATGGCGTCATCATCCACGTCCTCCGGCGAAAACACCGCCTTAAACCCGGATTTGACGCCGAACCGGTTCAGTCTTTTGCGCACAGCTTTCGCCAGTCGGCAATTGAACGTTTTGGAAATATCGGCGACCTTGACCATGGACGGATCGCATTTGCCGCCCGCCCCCATCGAACTTACCAGCGGGAAGCCGCGCTCAAGGGTTTTCATGATAAGGAAAGTCTTGGGCGACAGCGAATCAATCGCATCCACGACATAATCGTATTCAGACTTCAGCAACTCGTCAGTTTCATCATCATGAATGAACTTGTAGAGGCTGGTGATTTCCGCTTCCGGGTTGATCGCGGCAAGCCGCGCATGCATGATTCCGGCCTTACTCTGCCCTTCGGTATTGACTGTGGCGGGAAGCTGCCGGTTGCGGTTGGATTCCTCGACCACATCGCCGTCAACAATGGTCATTCTGCCCGCCCCGGCACGGCAGATCAGCTCGGCGGCATACGCGCCGACCCCGCCCAGGCCGACGACCAGCACATGCGACTGTCTGAGTTTGGCAAGCCCGTCCCCGCCGATCAGCATGGCAGTGCGCCGCTGCCATGAAGGAAATTCATCGATATTACCGGTCATTTGTTTTCCTGAAAATACTTTGAAAGTTATGATTCATTATCTCCAGCAGCGCGGATTCATCAATCTTCAAGATGGCGGCGGCTGTTCCATATATGCTTTTAATATCATCCGGACTGTCGTCAGTTTCAAGGCACAAACGCTCCGGCGGCACAGCTTTCAGCAATGATTCTTTCACATTCCACCCGCGCATTGCCGGAGCCCCGAATGAAATAAAGCAGCCGTGACTGAGCAGTTGTTCAAGCTGCCGGATGTTGCTGTTGAATCCGTGAATCATCCATGGCACAGCGCCGGCCGACTGTTTTTTTATTTGCAGCAGTTCGGGATAGCACCGGACGCAATGAATTATCAGCGGCAGCGAATGTCTTTCAGCAAGCTCGATATGTCGGCGAAAAACCTGCATTTGCAGTTCCAGTTCAGGACCGTTGAGTCTGTCCAGCCCGGTCTCCCCGATTGCGCAAAGTTTCCCCGAAGCCGCATGGACAGCCAGAGCGGACAGGCATTTTTCAATCTCTTCAGCGGATAATTTACTGAGGCTCCAGGGATGAATCCCGCAGGCGGCAAACTGCTCCGGCGGTATCGCCGGAAACGGCGCATCCGGCTCAAAGCAGACAACCGCCGCCATGTCCGGCGATGTTTCCGGCTGATGCGCATGAAAATTAAGATATTTCAACTTCAGTGTCCCCTTGTCTGCCCGAGAGCACTTCACTCATTTTCTCGCTGAGCCGGGTCAGCGAAAACGGCTTTTTGATAAAACCGTCAGCTCCGATTGCCAGCGCCCGCTGCACTCTGGCGTCATTGATGTAGCCGGATGTCATAAGCGCCTTGACGGCAGGATTGATCTCTTTCAGTTTCTGATACGTCTCCAGGCCGGAAATGCCGGGCATGGCCATATCCAGCAGTACCGCTTTGATTTCCTGCTGACGCGATTTGTACAGTTCGCATCCGGCGGTGCCGTCCACGGCGCAGATGGTGTCATAGCCGGCAGCTTCCAGCATCTTTGACGCGGTGATCCGGATTGCCTCCTCATCGTCAATAATCAAAATCAGGCCTGTGCCGAACGCCAGTTCCCCATGTGTTTTTTCCTGGATCAAAATTTCATCATCCTGTTTCAGTTCCGGCAGGCCGATAGTGAAGGTACTGCCCTCGCCGGGTTCAGACTGCACCTCGACGTAGCCGTTATGCCGGTCCATGATGCTGTAAACCATAGCCAGGCCGAGACCGGTCCCCCTGCCCTTGCTTTTGGTGGTAAAAAACGGATCGAATATTTTCGGCTGAATTTCGCGCGGAATTCCGATCCCGGTATCTTTGAATGCGATTTCCCAGTAAGGTTCCGCATCGTCTGTTTGAACATTTTCTTCAGCATTCTCTTCGGGCTGCTTTGCCGGCCGGCGCGAAACCCGCTTTATCGAGATGTCGATGGTGCCGCCGCGGACATCCTCTTCGCCAAGCATTAATGTCATCGCATGTTCCGCATTAATCAGGAGATTAAGCATGACCTGCTCAATCTGGGTCTGGTCGGCTTTGACCATAGCGCTGGATGCCGGCATATAAGTATTAATAGTCACACTTTTGTCAAAAGTGCTGCGGCAGATTTCCAGGACACTGAGCAGCGCCTGCTTAAGATCAACCGGGTTGAAGGTAAGCTGGCTCCTGCGCGAAAGCGTCAGCAGTTGCTCGACCATGCTGGAGGC
>CAIJKT010000496.1 GCA_903821255.1 uncultured Lentisphaeria bacterium
CTGTTCCGTGCTGGTCAAGGACGGCATGACGCCCCAGGACAAGCTCGTCACCGCCGAAGAGAATGATTCGCTCACCAAAATCATGGAAACCATGACGGCAAAAAGAATCCGTCATATCCCGGTACTTAAAGAAGGGGAAGTCTGCGGCATTGTCTCCATCGGCGACGTCGTCAAATTCCTGCTTGGCGTAATGATGGATGAGAACAAGCAGATGAAGGATTATATCGCCGGTGGATTTTAAGACCGGCGATTACCCGCCCTGCAACAAATCCCTTCGCCTCCGCCGGAGGCGATGCTTTCCTGCTTTAGCTGCGGCTATGCCGCGCCGTGAGTTTCATGGCGCGTTGAACATCCTCTGCCTGCCCGGCGGCGTTCTTCGAGAGAAGCCAGTTTTTTTGCTTTTATCTTCAGAACACGGTTTTAAAATGAACTTTTTTGGATTACCTTTGTCTAACAGCGACAGAAGCGTGCAATTTTCAGAGAATCACATATAGGAGATATGAATATGCAGCAGAACGAAATACAGCAATTACAGTCGAGGATTCGCGAAGTTTCAGCGTTTATCCAGCCGCTCAAAACAGAAATCGGACGGATCATCGTCGGACAGGAACATCTGGTCAACCGCCTGCTTCTGGCGCTGATCGCCAACGGGCACGTGCTCCTGGAAGGGGTTCCCGGCCTGGCCAAAACTCTGGCGGTGAAGACGCTGGCCCAGTCGCTGCACGGGTCGTTTTCGCGCATCCAGTTTACGCCGGATCTGCTGCCTGCGGACGTGATCGGCACCCGCATCTATAATGCGAACGAACATTCTTTCAGCACCAAGCCCGGCCCGGTATTCGCCAATATCGTGCTGGCCGATGAAATCAACCGAGCTCCGGCCAAAGTGCAGAGCGCCCTGCTCGAATGTATGCAGGAAAAACAGGTGACGATTGCCGGCGAACGGCTGCTGATGCCCAAACCGTTCCTGGTCATGGCCACCCAGAACCCGATTGAGCAGGAAGGCACATATCCGCTGCCGGAAGCCCAGGTTGACCGTTTCATGTTCAAAATCAGAATCGATTATCCGAAGCGCGATGAAGAAAGAATGATTATCGAGCGGATGGCCCATCCGGACGTGGACCTCAGCGCCATCGCCGTCGGTCGTCTCGAGGATATTGAAGTCGCCCGGCAATGGGTGGATAAGATATATATTGACGAAAAGATCATCGAATATATCCTTGATATTACCATCGCCACCCGTCCGGCCCGTCACGCCGAACTTTCCATCCGTCAGACGGAAGCGAAACTTGGCGACCTGGTCAATTACATCCAGTACGGGGCCTCGCCCCGCGCCGCCATCTGCCTGGTGCTGGCCGCGAAAGCCGCCGCGTTCCTGGAAGGCCGCGCCTATGTGGTGCCGCAGGACGTCAAAGACGTCGCCCCCGATATTCTCCGTCACCGCATTATGCTGACGTATGAAGCGGAAGCCGAGAACCTGGACACCGACGCCGTCATTAAAATGGTTCTTGACGAATTGAGAACGCCTTAGTCTTCAGTCCCGAACAACGGTAAAGTTTAACTGGAAGGCAAAATCATGCTGCCCTCTGAACTCATAAAACAAGTTAGAAAGATCGAGATCCGGACCCGCCGGGTGGTTGATGAAATCATCGGCGGCGCTTATCACAGCGTATTCAAAGGCCGCGGAATCGAATTTGACGAAGTCCGGGAATACACCCCCGAAGATGACGTCCGGGATATCGACTGGAACGTCACCGCCCGCATGGGAACGCCGTACATCAAGAAATATGTCGAAGAACGCGAACTGACGGTAATGCTGCTGGTGGATGTGTCCGCCTCCGGGGCTTTCGGCAGCGGCGATAAATCCAAACGCGAACGCGCCGTCGAAACCGCCGCGCTGCTGGCGTTCAGCGCCATCCGCAACAATGATAAAGTCGGGCTGATGCTGTTCACAGATCAAACCGAATTATATCTGCCGCCGCGTTCCGGCCGCACCCGCGGGTTGCGCCTGATCCGCGAACTGATGGCTTACGAGCCTAAACGCAAAAGCACCGACATCAATGCGGTGTTGAAGAACACAATGCAGGTACTGCACAAGCGCAGTGTGGTCTTCCTGATCAGCGACATGATTGACAATGACGGGTTCGAAAAGTCGATGAAAATCGTCAACCGCCGTCACGATCTGGTCGCGGTGCGGATTCTCGACCCCCTGGAACTTCGATGGCCGCGCGGCGTCAGCGTCATGGTTGAAGATGCCGAGACCGGCCGCGATGTGGCTTTTGACGGCAGTAAAGCCGCCGGGCTGGAAAAATTCCGCGCCTTCGCCGCCGGCATGCATGACGGCATCAAAAAGAGTTGTGACCGCGCCAAAGTGGACATCATTGACATCCGCTGCGGCGAAGATTATGTAAAACCGCTGGTTACTTTCTTCAGTAACCGTAAATATCGAAAATAGATGGATTTACGCAAATGACGAAGAAAAAAACAGGCCGTAGAATATTATTCATCCTGATGGTGACGGCAATATCCGCCGCGATTCTCCTGCCCGGCGCCGCCGCCGTCATCTACTGGTACGGAGTGAAAGCCAATGTTCCGGTTCAGGATTTGACCGGCATTGTCATGACGCCTTCCGGCGACAGCCGGCTCGGCGATACGGTGACGACATCAGTTCTGCTGAAACTGCCGTGGCACCGCCGTCCGGTTGAAGCGGCGGCCGAAATCGGCAAGGGCGCAACCATGCTGTCTGACCCGTCAATCATCCGTCAGCAATGGGGCATCGGTTATTCCGTCTGGAAAATAGCAATTGAAATGCGGCCCTACCGCACCGGCCTGATCCCGCCCGGCAAACTTGACGTCAAATTCAACCGTTATGACGAAAAGAGCACTGACCTGGGCATGGACTTCCGGATACCGGAATTTAAAGTGCTGCCGCTGGATAACGCTAAAGGCGGCAATCTGCTGGTGGCATCCCGTCTGCCCGACCCCGGCATTGCTCAGAAGAAGACACTTTGGACAATCGGCGCGATTCTGCTGGCGCTGCTGGTAATTGCGACGCTGTATTGCGTCTTCAGAAAACGGCAGGAAGGCCCGGTGACGCTGGCGCCGTGGGAAACGGCGCTGCTGGAACTGGCGGAACTCCGCATCGGCTTCCGTCAGGGCAAAATCGAAATGGAAACCTGCTTCGTCAAACTGACCGACGTAGTGCGGCAGTATCTGGAAAAGCGTTTCCGGATCAATGCCCCCCAGCAGACAACTTACGAATTTCTGGGAGAACTCAACAAGCCTGACGGCGCTCTGCCGGAATCTCAGCGGCCGTTTCTGCGGGAATTCATGACCGCCGCCGACCTGGTTAAATTTGCCAAACTGCCGCCGGATGAACATACGCTCAGCGTGGCGCTGGACAAAGCCGAAGTGCTGGTTGCCGAAACCCGCCCGGATTCTGAACTCAATAAGAAAGGAGCCGCCCAATGACGTTTTTCGCATATCCGCTGGTGCTTCTGCTGTATGTTCCGTTTGTCATACTGGTCATTTATGCCTGGCGCAAACCGCTGCCGTCAATCCGCGTTTCAACGGCAAAACCGTTTCTGGCCGTCAGCAGCGGGAGCAGGCCGTCATCGTTCCGGCTGCCGTTCATGATCTTTACGATCGCGCTGGCGCTGCTGATCTGTGCGCTGGCCCGTCCGCGGCAGGGTTCCGAACGGGTGGTGATCAAGGCGAAAGGCATCGACATCATGCTGGCCTTAGACCTTTCCGGCAGCATGGAATCTTTTGATGTTCCGCCCGGCGTCACGATGGAAAAGCAGCTTTATGACCTGATCAAAGCGGAGAAAATCAAAGGCCGGCTGGAAACCGCCAAACAGGAAATCAGCAAGTTTATCGCGAAGCGGCCCAATGATCGCATTGGACTGGTGGGGTTCGCCGAACTGGCATACAACATTTGTCCGCCGACGCTGGACCACGCCTGGCTCATCGGCAACATGACCCGGCTGGCTCCGGGTGTGATCGGCGACCGCACCAATATCGCCTCGCCGATCGCCAGCGCCGTCAGCCGGCTGGAAAAATCCGATTCAAAACGCCGGGTCATGGTGCTTTTCACTGACGGCGCCAATAATATTGACGACCGGATTACGCCGCGCCAGGCGGCGAAGCTGGCGAAAAGCAGTGATGTTGTTATCTATACCGTCGGCATCGGCAGCGACAATGCCTGCGTCCTGCGGGAAGGCTTCGGCGGGCTGAGTTTCGTGCCGATAAAGGGTGAATTTGACGAAAAACTGCTCAAGGACATTGCCGAATATTCCGACGGCAAATATTACAAAGCTTACGACGCCGAAGGTCTGGAAAATGTCATGAACGAAATCAACCGCATGGAAAAAACTGTTATCGAACAGCCTAAATACATTGATTATAAAGAATTTGCGCCGATGTTCATTGGAATGGCGCTGGCGCTTATGCTCTTCGGTTTTGTCCTGGAACGCACCGTCATGCTCCGGGTGCCGTAGAAAAATCCGGCTATGGAAAATGTAAAAGCACAGCCGGGAATCTTTTCCCGGCTGTGCAATAACAGACTTTAACGATAGACCGGTCCGAATGTCTGGCAGGCGCGGTAATCCGAGCCTTCCGCATCCATGCCGAATGCGGCCCAGGTGCTGGGACGGTAGATATCGCTTTCCGGAACGTTGTGCATACATACCGGAATTCTCAGCATTGACGCCAGCGTGATCAGGTCCGCGCCGATATGCCCGTAGCTGAATGCCCCGTGGTTGGCGCCCCAGTTGGCCATGACGCTGTAAACATCGGTGAATGCGCCTCTGCCGGTGATTCTCGGAGCGAACCAGGTCGTGGGCCAGCTCGGATTGGTTCTGCGGTCAAGCTTGTCATGAATTTTCGCCGGCAGCTCAAAAGTGAAGCCTTCCGCAATCTGCAGCACCGGGCCAAGTCCCTTGATCAGATTGATGCGGGACATGGTGACCGGCATTCCGCCTTTGGACATGAATCTGGAGGAGAAACCGCCTCCGCGGAAGTATTCGGTGATAGCCGCGCACCATTCGGTGGCGTCAAGACATCTGCCTGCTTCCGCCGGGGTGATTTCCCAGAACGGTTTCATGGCGGGCTTGCCGTTTTTCGTCTGCTGTCCGGTGGCGTCCATCGTGGTCGCGCCGGAATTGATCAGATGAATCAGGCCGTTTTTGCCGTCGCCGCTGATTTTATGGCCGGTGGCTTTGTAAATGGCTTCCGGACTCCAGTAAGTCCTGACATCGGAGAAGCCCTGGGAGGTGCCGGTCAGCAACTGGCCGAACAGCATGGCAACGCCGTTTAAAGCATCATTTTCAGTAGCCAGCACATACGGCTGACGGATGCCGTTCCAGTCGAACGAAGAGTTGAGGACGGTTTCCATGAAATCGCCGTTGGGCAGATGGTCAGTCCACTGCCGCTGTCCCTGGAATCCGGCGCACAGCGCATTGTGTCCCAGCGCCTCTTCGCCGAAGCCGAGTTCCGCCAGTCTGGGATTGCCGACCATCAGGTCGCGGCCGATCATGGTCATTTTTACCACAAATTCCCAGATTTTATCTTTTTCCCTGTCGGATTTACGCGACTTGGCGGAATTGAAGTCCTCGCCTTCCTTGCAGTTCGCCTTGGTCCATTTCAGGGCTTTCTTAAATTCCTTCTCATCATAAATGCCTTCGTCAATGCGGCGGACGAATTCGGTCATATCAACGGCTTCGCAGCGCATCCCCAGATAATCTTCGAAGAATCCGGGATCAACGATTGAACCGGCGATACCCATGGAAACGCTGCCCATCGACAAGTATGAAGTGCCTTTCATTGCGGCAACGGCAAGTCCGGCGCGGACAAAGCGGAGAACTTTCTCCTGAACATCGGCGGGAATTGAAGTGTCATCGGCGTTCTGGACGTCTCTGCCGTAAATGCCGAATGCGGGAACGCCTTTCTGGCTGTGTCCGGCCAGGACTGCCGCCAGATACACAGCGCCCGGGCGCTCGGTGCCGTTGAATCCCCAGACCGCTTTCGGAATCAGCGGGTCCATATCCATGGTTTCGCCGCCGTAGCACCAGCA
>CAIJKT010000497.1 GCA_903821255.1 uncultured Lentisphaeria bacterium
AGTTCATTTAATGCTTCTTTACGCCATATTCCGGGCAGCAGGCCGCAAGTCAGCGGCGGGGTGAACCATTGATTGCCATGTCGTAAAAAAATATTCGAGATCGCGCCTTCGGTCAGTTCGCCGCGTTCATTAAAAAATACTACTTCATCGAAACCATTTTCGTGTGCATCATAAAAATGACGATTGTAGAAATCACGATTGGTAGTCTTGTGATACAGAAAAACATCCCGGCTGTCAACTTTCTCCCTGGACACCAGCAGCCGGAGCGAAGAACTGCCCCATCCTGCCGCCGGCAGCGGATTAATCTCCAAGCTGGCGGAGCCGTCCGGCGTAATCAGCAGCCGGAGCCGGGCATGTTGCCCTGCCAGCTCATTAACCTCCGTCAGCGCGGCATCAACCGCGGCGCGATTCCATTGCCGCCCGAAATAACGCTGGGTAGCCTCTGCTCTGGCCAGATGCTCAGACAGATATTTTATTCCCGCATCCTTCTCCCGCAGCATGGTCTCCAGCACCTGAAATTCCGGGATTGAATAGTTGATGAAATGGCTTTTCAACAGAGCTTCCTGCCATTCAGATTCCGCACTGGAATCATAAACAATCCCGCTGCCGATTCCGAGTTCAGTACGACCGGCGGAACAGATCAGCGTCCGGATGGCCACATTCAGGCAAAAATCGCCACAAGGCATAAAACACCCCAGGGCCCCGGTATAAACCTTACGCGGACTTTTTTCTTCGCGACTGATGATATTTACCGCACTGATTTTCGGTGCCCCGGTAATCGAAGCCGGGGGAAATGCTGCCTGAAGTATATCACGCAAACTTTTTTCCTTGCAAACCTCGCCATGCACCGTGCTTATCATCTGATGCACGGTATGGTAGGTATCCACGCGGAACAGCGGGTCCACCTGTATGGAACCGGGTATGCAGAACCGTCCGAAATCATTCCTGACCATATCCACGATCATCAGGTTTTCCGCCGTATTCTTATGGTCCGCCGCCAGCCAGCCGGCGACGGCCTTGTCCGCGGCGGCGTCTGGATGCCGCTTGGCGGTGCCTTTCATCGGGCTGCTCTTAATCCGCCGTCCAGATTTCTCCAGAAAGAGTTCAGGAGAAAGTGAAAGTATTTTGAACTCTCCGGTGTTGAAAAACGCCGGATACGGCACCGGATGCCGCTTCACCAACCCGAGAAAAAGTCTTTCCGGTTCGGCTACTGCCGGCGCGTAATTCCTGAAGGTAAAATTAGCCTGGTAAATGTTACCCTCGGCAATCTCCTGCGCGATTCGCTCCAGCGCCGCGCAATATTCGTCATGACTGATCTCCGGCTCAAAATCAAGTGAAATTGTTTCACTGCAATCCGGGAAAGCGGAAAAACATCTGGGAGCTTCTGCATAAACAGCAACACACGCAGCGGGAAAATCCTCAGACGGCAGCGTATTGAACGCACGGTCAAACGCATGTGCGGCTTCGTAAGCAATGAAACCGGCGGCAAAAAATCCTGCCGCCAGCGCTTCTTCCAGTTCATCTAACAGCGGAATAACCTCTGCGGCACTCTGAGCAGTCAGAATTTTAACCGGATTGGCAAAGATTCCATATTCCGATATATCGCCGGGCAAACGGCACAATGCCGCCCCGGGCTGCCGCAGCAGTTTTAAAATTTCATCATAAGTTAAAGTCATAAACCATCCGGTTATCTATGAAAACACAGGATGATTAAGATACACTGATTTCCCTATTCAGCCAGCCATAAAACTTATTTCCATTTCGAAACTCTGCTGATTACGGTGTTAGCGGTTTCTTCGTCATCAATACCGCCGATGTACAGGAACACGCCTTCAGGATGGAGATTCTGCATAATGGTATCCAGTTCGTCAAGACCGATGCTGATCTGAACTCCTTTGCCGGCGGCCTGCACCTTCCGGTAAACAGGAATCCAGTCGGATGCACGTCCCTGTCCCGCCCCGTAAACCCATTGCACAGTATTGAGTTTTTCAATCTCAAGCAGCGCGTCAAGATGCTTTAGAGAGCCCTTTCCATCCAGGTGAAAAATATTGGCATCGGTAAAGCTGCACTCTTCCCGGATTCCTTCCAGAAAGAATTCATTGAAGTTATCAACGGAAATCATATACGCAAAATCACAACTGGGTACTGACCAGCGTTTTGATGAAACAATCCCCGGCCAGCCGGTAACCGCGTATTTATGAGCTCCAAGTTTTTTGAAATAAAAATCCAACAGCTTTTTAAGTTCAGCAGTAACCATCCTTACATTTTTCTTGACTTGATCGGGATAATCATACAAGTCCATGCACAATACCTCAGATCCTCTCAGCCCGGCCAGGCAGTCTCCGCCCGGATGGATATCCGGCCAGCCGATGTAACAGTCGCCGTCATTCATCCCGATCAGCGCGTCATACATTCTTTCCATATTCCTGAAACATTCAGATTGATAGTCAAACCGCAGTGAATCAAGTTCTGCGTAATCTTTTACGAAAGGCACAATATATGAGGTTGATTTTTCTTCAAATACAAGGTCGCCGCCAAAACACGCGGCAAAAAAATCCGGTCCGAGATTCGGGTAGGTAAACGGCAGGGCATCGCCATAATATTTGGTGGCTCTAATCCCCGCCAGCCGCCGTTCCGCCTGATATTCAACATCCATCCAATAATCTTTAGCGGTCATATGCTCATATTTCGGTTCCGGTTGCTGATAACCCGGTTCACAGGACGTCATGCATACTACCGGACGATCAAGAATCTCGCAATTCCAGCAGGCATCCTGACGTTTCAGACGCATTTCCCAGTCTTCAATATTCCTGATCGGCATAATATCCATTTTATCAGTCTCCGGATTATTTTTCATATTTAATGTTGCATATTAATAAGACTATAACTATATTTAATGCATAAATCAATGATAAAATGTTGCATTGACAGGTATTAAATGTTTCATCGCAATAATAATTTCATTAATCGTACGGCAACGCTGAACATCCCTGCCCTGCCGTCATTACAGCAGGAATTGCGGATGAAGAAATTCAGTTTCTTTGAGAGCCGCGGCAATTTCGAATACGAGCAAATCCCGCTCAGTCATGCATTGCACTTCATCATTTCCGGACTTGGAGAATTTGTCTGTGACGGAAAAATCTACCAGGCCGGCCCCGGTGATATTTTCATGTTTTTCCCGGGTATGCAGATTTATTATCACGATTTTCCGGCTGCGCCATGGCAATATTACTGGGTTCATTTTGACGGAAATAATCTTGAACTGCTGCTGAATCAAGCCGGACTTTCTCCTAAGAAACCATTTTTAAAATCCGACAAGCCGGAACTGTTTGCACTGTTCTCCTCCCTGGAAAAATCCTTTTTCAGTAAACAATATTCCCCCTTCCTGCCTGTCGCGGCAGCCTGGCAGATACTGTCCATGCTCAGCCGCAAGCCGCAGCGCAAACGCAATCTGGCGGAACAAATCAAAGATCAGATTGATCAGGCGCAGTTCGGCTATCCCGCCGTCGATGAACTGGCGGAGGCGTTCAAGGTCAACCGGACCACACTCTACCGCACATTCAAACAGGCTTACGGCTGCAGCGTCAAAGAGTACCTGGATTCAGTCAGGCTTAAACATGCGCTTTCCCTGTACAAATCAGGAGTGAAAATCGATACAATCGGACACATCTGCGGCTATGGCAGCGAAGAATATTTCCGCCGTATTTTCGCAAGTTATACAAAGTAGAAAACAGGAAACAGGAGCTTCCCCGCCCTCCTCACAACATGGATATTTATATCACATTTTGTATATATATAACCTGTTGACTTGTTTGAAATCAGCATCTATAATTAATCACATTGAATCTTTTAACTCATGCAGGAGCCATGATTATCATGTCAAAAAAAATTAACGTAACGATCTGGAACGAGTTCCGTCACGAGAAATCAAATGAAACCGTCAAAAAACTGTATCCGCAAGGCATGCACAAAGCTATCGCCGACGGCATCGGCGCGGACGACCTGAATATCCGCCTGGCCAGCCTTGATGATCCCGAACACGGCCTGACCGAAGAAGTGGTCAACAGTACCGATGTCCTGCTCTGGTGGGGGCATTGTCATCACGGCGATGTCAAAGACGAAATCGTCAAGCGCGTCCATAAACGCGTCCTCGAAGGCATGGGACTGATTGTCCTTCACTCCGGCCACTTCTCCAAGATTTTCAAAGCCCTTATGGGAACCAACTGTTCACTGAAATGGCGCGAAGTCGGCGAGAAAATGCGCCTCTGGAATATTGAGCCGTCGCATCCGATCTCCCAGGGCATCGGAGAGTACTTTGAACTGCCGCATGAGGAAATGTACGGCGAGCGCTTCGATATCCCGCAGGACGGCAAAGTTATCTTCATCTCCTGGTTTGAAGGCGGTGAAGTATTCCGCAGCGGCGTCGCATTTGAACGCGGCCACGGCAAAGTATTCTATTTCAGCCCCGGTCATGAAACCTATCCGACCTACTATGACAAAAACGTGCTGAAAGTGATCGGCAACGCAGTCCGCTGGGCCCAGCCTCTGATTTACCAGGCACATTCCGCGCCTAACGCCCGGCCGCTGGAAGTAATCAGGACGCCTAATCCTCATACTGTCAGCGCCGGAATCGTGCAGGATGTGGACGGCAACACTAAGAAATAACAAAGGAATCAACAAGATGAAAAAACTAAGAATCGGAGTTGTCGGCCTGGGCATGGGACAGGCGCATATCAACGGTTATAAAGAACATCCGGATGCCGAAGTCGTCGCGATTGCCGACGTTGACAAGGCTCGGCTGGAAAAGTCGGCCAAAGAGCAGGGTATTGCCAAATATTATACCGAT
>CAIJKT010000498.1 GCA_903821255.1 uncultured Lentisphaeria bacterium
AGATTCTGGAAAGTGCGTTGCGGTCGCCGTCCATCTGCTCAAGCTGCTGGATGTAGGCTAAAACAATGCCCGCGGAGCGGCAGACGCGTTCAGCATGCAGCACCAGGAACTGTTTTTCTTTGCCGGAGGCGGAATCCGCTTCCTGATAGTAGTTAAAGATGTCATGCGCGGTAAGGGCGTCGAGAATGCAGTTTTCAAGGCTTGACACCAGCGACTTGCCGTCGCAAAACCTGGTCAACTGGTTGATGCAGTCCACCGAATCGGGTTCATCATCAATGACGGTATGTCTTCTGGCGGCGGAGGCCGCATCTGATTTCAGCGCGTCCAGGTCCTCCTGGATCTTTTGCAGCGTGCGCATATAGTGTTCGATGAACTCGCGGCGGTAGATGTCAATAATGCCGCGGCCGTCTTTGCCGGCCGCCGCAAAAAGGATGTTGATGCTGGCGCGGACATCGGAAATTCCGCTTTTGACGGCATCCAGGGCAACGGTTATTGGAGAAGCGTCCGGCATAACAGCCTCCATTATTTGTTGTTCATAAAATAAATGAATCTATGGCTTATTTCAACCTGAACAGATGATTATTGCTTTGGTTTAATGCGTTTTTCAACAACCGGCTCCTCCACCAGTATCTCGCCGGCGGTGTCTTTGTCCAGTTGCGCGTCATAGAAAAGCTGCTTTTCCGGCATCTTGAATTCCTTCAGCGCCTCCGGATCAATACCCGTGGCTACCGCGAATTTGTTCTTGTCCTTCAGCAGCGCCGGAGCCCAGAGGTTGACATAATTGATGACAAAGCGGGATTTGCAGTTCTTCAGCTTGCCGCTGGTGAAGAGGAAGTTATAGGCTTCGGCATCGTTGTTCATCAGGATCAGTGCGTTGGCTTTCATCAGCGCGGCAAGGTCAAGCAGCAGGGCTTTGTCGTCCGGGTCGGTGACCGCGTTTCCGGTCTCGCCCATCTTTTGCACCGCATACATGACGCCTTCGCCGTGCCCGGCCAGCCCGATGCAACTGCCGTAGCAGAACCAGAATCCCGGTTTGCCTTTTTCCGTCTCAAGCACTGTCCTGAAAATATCGCCGGCCCAGGCAAACGGCAGCCGGTTGTTATAAATCTGATACCAGGCGTTATCCAGATACAATGCGGATGCGCTTTTGGCAAGCTCATCCTGGAAGGCGGTCTTGCTGCCGGCCGTAATCCCGGCTTTGTAGCCGTCGATGATCCGGAATACCGGCGAGTTCGCCAGAATATAGTTTTCGCCGTTGCTGATGCCATTCCAACTGAATTTTACGAACAGATAGAGGCCGGTCCTGTTATCCAGTTCAGCGATCTTCACCAGCGCCGCGGCGTCTCCGGCTTTTCTGGCGAGTTCGTAGAGAATCATGGCTTTGACCGTGCCGTCATCAACGCCCTTCAAGCACGTTTCCGCCAGACGGTTCATTGCCGGGATATATGAGCGTTCGGCGGCTTTCTTCATCCAGCTTGAGGCGGCTTCGTCATTTTTACCTGAAAGCAGCGCCATTTTGTATTGCGCTGGAGCATATCCGCCGCGTGCGGCTTTCAGGTACAGCTCCTGCGCGGCCTCCGGGTTTTTGACTGCGCCGTCGCCGGTTTCAAAGATCACGGCCAGCCGGTACTGGGCCGGCGGATACTGATTCTCCGCGGCCTTTTTCAGCCACTTCACGCCGGCTGCCTGGTTTTTCTCCTGGAAGTAGATGTCCGCCAGATTATATTCGGCTTCCGGACAGTTCTTTTCGGCGGCGCTGAAGAAAAGCCTTCTGGCTTCTTCCGGATTGCTTTCCATGGTCATTTCCCCGAGCTGGTTCAGCGCCGGGGCATATAAAGCGGAGCAGCCAGGGCGGAAGCATTTTACGGCGGCGGCTTTATCCTGCGGCACGCCTTTGCCGTAGCGGTACATTTTGCCCAGAACATAAGCCGAGCCGATGTGTCCTTCCGCGGCTTTCTTCTTTATCTCCTCCGCCACATTGTCATAATAACGGGCGGCTTTCAGATGGTCGGGAGTGACACTGCCGTAACCGTTCTCATATATTTCCGCCAGATAGTACATGGCGACGAAACTGCCTCCGGCGGAACCGGCCTTCAACCAGTTGCAGGCTTCGTCATAGTTGATTTCGGAAGGGCCGCCATTGATGTACATCGCCCCGGCCCCGGCCTGATATTCAGGATTGCCGCGTTTGGCTCCGTCAAGATACTGTTCTTTAACCGACGCGCAGCCGGCGGTAAACAGCAGCATCCCGGCGGCACAGCATAACCCGGGAATCATTAATTTCTCCATTCTCATACAACAGTCTCCCAATATATAGTTTGTCGCTGCGGATATTCGAGCAAACCGCCAGATGCCGCCCAATGAAAAATACCGCAAAATCCGTATCTGTTTAAACTAATGGTTTCTGCGAAGGAAATCAACTATTTTCTCAGCAAAAACTTGTCCGATTCCGGGAACTTGCGCGATTATCTGTTCAGGAGTCGCCTTCCGCAGCTCTCTGACCGAGCCGAATTGCTCCAGCAGGATCTTCTTGCGCGAAGCCCCGATTCCCGGAATGTCATCCAGCAGCGATTCCTGGATGCGTTTGTTGCGGATTTCCCGGTGATAGCTCACGGCGAAACGGTGCGCCTCGTCCCGGAGCGCCTGCAACAGCCGCAGCGCCTGCCGGTGCCGTTCCAGAATTACCGGCTCGGAGCGGCCGGGAATAAAGATTTCCTCATGTTTTTTAGCCAGTCCGATAACCGCCACCGGCGGGCATTGCAGGTCAGTCAGCGCATCCAGCGCGGAGCTCAACTGGCCTTTCCCGCCGTCAACCATAATCAAATCCGGCAGCGGCAGGTTTTCCCGCAGTTTCCGGCCGTAATGACGGGTGATGACCTCGCGCATCATGGCAAAATCATCGCTCTGGTGGACATCGCGGATCCGGAAGCGGCGGTACTTTTTGCGCACCGGACGGCCGTTCTCAAAACAGACCATGCTGGCGACCGCCATTTGACCGCCGATGTTGGAAATATCAAACCCCTCAATCGTCACCGGCGGATTTTTCAGCCCCAGCGCGGATTGCAAATCTGTCACGGCATCGCTGCCGGGGGATGCCGGAATCGAAGTACGCTCAAACGACCGGTTTCTGGCGCCGAAAATGGCTTTGACATTGACGATAATATCCCTGATTTTCGCGGCCTGCTCATATTTTTGCGCGGCGCCGCACTCCGCCATCCGGGTTTCCAGTTCCTTTACGAC
>CAIJKT010000499.1 GCA_903821255.1 uncultured Lentisphaeria bacterium
GACTTTGCGGATGAAGAAATACCGGAAGAACAAGCTTTCGGTCTGGTAGTTGTTCGGCAGTTGCTCGGCGGGCAGGGCGATATTCAGACCGACGGAATTGCCTTCCGCTTCAAACGCCCCCTTATTGACGGCTTCCATGATGCCGGGGCCGCCGCCGGTGATGACGCCATAGCCGTTTTCCGCCAGCAGCCGGCCCATTTTTTCAGCTTCCTGATAGAAAAAGTTATCTGGTTTAGTTCTGGCGGATCCGAATACCGTTATCAGCGGACCCTGAGAGGACATCGTTTCGAAAGACTCGACGAATTCCGCCATGATTCTGAATATGCGCCACGTTTCATCTTTGGTGAAGTCATCGACTTTGGCGAATTCCTTCCGGCACGGATGAACTTCCTTTTTTTGCGGGTTGCTTGCTATTTTCACTGGTGATCGCTCCGTATCTTTAATTAATTAAATCCATAATCCACTAATTATTGCCGTACTGTTGCTTTAGATATTAATAAAGCGTTCTTTGGGCGGCTTGCAAGTTTTTTGACAAGCGACTGGTAAAAATATTTATAGGAATGTATATTAAGCCCGATTATCTGTTTGACTTTAAAGGGAAAAATGGATTTTCCCGCAGGGGGATTAATGACGAAGATATCATACAGTTATGATAATTATAATACGCCGGGCGCATCCGGCGGCGGCAAAAAGTCGAAAAATGGCGGGGTGAAAGCTGCCGTTACGATCTGTTTGCTGGTCGGATTGATCGTCGGCACGTTTTATGCCTACCAGGCTTTTAAAAGCAGGCGCGCCGCGCAAACGCAGAATAAGCCGGCTCCGGTATACCTGGAAAAGCCGGCTCCGATCGCCAAGCCGGCTCCTGTCGCGCCGGTGAAAGCTCCGGCAAAGGTTAAACCGGTTCCGCCGGCTGCCGCCGTCGAACCCGTCTCTGAGATAAAACCGGTATCCGCTCCCGCTCCGCTTGTCGCCGCCGAAGAAAAAACCGTCGCCAAGTCTGATGTCAGGATTGTTGCGCCGGTTGCTGTTAAGCCGGCTGTTCCGGTAAATCTGCCGCCGCTGGATGAGAACGCGGTCACGGAAATCTGTGTCAAAGCGGAAGCCGCGATGAAAGCCGGGGAGCCGGTCAAGGCCAGGCAACTGGCGGAGTCCGCGCTGGATATGAAAAATTTGCCGGAAAGCAATCCGCTCTGGCTGCGCGCCGCGGAAGTGCTCAGTTCCGCCAACACCAGACTGCTGCTGACAGATATTCCGTTTCCCGGAAAGAAGATCAACTATGTCTGCAAAAACACGGATTATCTGCAGAATATCGCTTCGGCGCACAACACTTCGATAGACCTCATTCAGATCAGCAACCATATGAAAAGCGCTGACAGCAGCATCTGGGAAGGCCGCGTATTCAGAATCTATAAAGGCGACTGGCGCGTCCGGATTTCCAAGAAAACACTGATGCTCTATTTATATGACGGAGATAAGCTGTTTAAAATCTATCATGTCGGGATTGGCCGTGAAAACCGCACTCCTGAAGGGGTGTTTGTAGTAAAATCAAAGGTAAAAGAGCCGACATGGTATGCTCCCAGCGGCAAGGTAGTTCCATACAGCGGGGCGCAGAATGTCATCGGCTCCCGCTGGCTCAGCCTGGCGCCGGAGGGCGGCACGGACAAAGGGTTGCTGGGATATGGCATTCACGGGACGGCCGATCCGGACAGTATCGGCAAGACCGTCAGCAACGGATGTGTCCGCATGAGAAATGCTGAAGTCGAGGAGTTATTCATGATAATTCCGCGGCTGACGCCGGTGACGATCGAGTAAAGAATCAATAAAATCAAATATAATGACAGCATTAAATCTAAACAGGGGGAAGTAAAACATTATGGCAGAAATCAGTCTGGAATTTGAAAAGCCCATTATTGAACTGGAAAAGAAGCTGAAGGAATGGATTGAATTAAGCAAGACAAACAAAATAGAATTAGGTGACGAAGTGAGCGCATTAAAGAAAAAATTAGCGGACACGATGAAGAACGTCTATGATTCAATGACCCCCTGGCAGCGTGTTCAGCTTGCCAGGCATCCGGAAAGACCCTATACGCTTGATTATATCAGTTGCTTTTTTACCGATTTCATGGAATTTCACGGCGACCGCCGGATGCGCGATGATGCCGCAATCGTCGGCGGATTTGCCAAATTCGACGGAAAGCCGGTAATGTTAATCGGCACCCAGAAAGGGCGCAATACTAAAGAGAATGTTTTCCGCAACTTCGGCTGGCCGCATCCGGAAGGCTACAGAAAGGCTGTGCGCCTGATGCAGCTTGCCGACCTGGCAAAAGCCCCGATTATAACTTTTATTGATACTCCCGGAGCATTCCCCGGAATAGCCTCGGAAGAACGCCATATCGGGGAAGCCATCGCCGTTAACATGCGCGAAATGTTCGGGCTGAAGGTTCCGGTTATTTCAGTTATTATCGGCGAGGGCGGCAGCGGCGGCGCAATCGGCATCGGCGTCGGCAACCGCATCCTGATCCTGGAAAACTCCTATTATTCTGTAATTACGCCGGAAGGCTGCGCGGCTATTCTGTGGAATGACCGTTCTTATGCGGAAAAAGCGGCCGAAGCGCTTAACCTGACAGCCAACGATCTCAAACGACTGAATGTCGCCGATGAAATTGTCTCCGAGCCGCTTGGCGGCGCTCATAAAGACCCGGTCAAGGCGGCGGATCTGCTCAAAGCCTCGCTCAAAAAACACCTGAATGAACTCAGGAAAATGACTCAGGAAGAACTCATGGAAAACCGCTATAAGAAGTTCCGCGCCATTTCCGTATTTACTGAAGGGGAAAAGGCGTGATCTCGAAAAAGCCGATAGTCCGTCTGGCGGAAGAGAAAGATGTTGACCAGATTCAGCAGTTGCTGGATATGTACGCCCGCGACCAGATCATTCTGGCCAGGACGCGGGAGGACATCCTGGAGAACCTCAACCGTTTTATTGTCGCTGATGCCGACGGCGAAATCAAGGGCTGCGTCGCTATCCGCGATTTCGGCAATGACCTGCTTGAAGTCCGCTCTCTGGCGGTTCAGCCGGATTGTTTCGGTCGGGGTATTGGACGTGCTCTGATTGAGGAGTTGATCCGGATACTTGAAGCCGAGAGACATTCTTTCCGGCTTTTCGCGCTGACTTACAAAACTGACTTCTTTGTCAAGCTAGGATTCCAGCGGGTCAGCATGGATATGTTCCCCGAAAAGATCTGGAGCGACTGCGTCAAGTGTCCCAAGAAAGAGCACTGCGACGAAGAAGACGTTCTGCTTGACCGCAAGCAATAGCGCACCGCCGCTAAATTACATCCTCTGAAGGCCCGGGAGTCGTTATGTCCTTCGAAGAGCGAAACATTTCAGCAGTGGTTGAAGGCGATGCCGACGGTCGCCGCCTGGATCTATGGCTTACCGCCAGATTCACCTATCGTTCCCGGAATCAGTGGCAGACGATAATCCGCGAGGGTAAAATCCTGGTCAACGGCGCTTCCGTCCGCAGTTCGCGCGTACTCCATACCGGTGACGTCGTCGCCTTTATCCCGGACATTGAAGAACCTGACGTGGTCATGGATTATTCGATAATTTATGAGGATGAATACTTGTTTGTCGTGAACAAAGGCGGACATCTGCCCTGCCACCCCGCCGGGCCGTTCTACCGCAACACTCTCTGGTATGATATGTCGCAGAAATACGGCAGGGTGTTTATCGTCAACCGCCTGGACCGCGAAACTTCCGGCCTGATGCTGGCGGCCAGAGACAGCGTTACAGCTTCAAATCTCTCCGCGATGCTGATGGACGATCGGTTGAAAAAGAAGTATTACGCGCTGGTTTTCGGTAACTTCAACCGGTGGATTGAAGCCGGCGGCCGGCTGGTCAAAGATACTGCCAGCCAGGTTATGAAAAAACGGAAATTTGTCATGGAGTCCGATTTCAAGGGCGATCCGGCAGCGGCGGAGACCGCGTTTACGCTCCTTGAACCGGCAGCATTTGACGGGCGGTACTCGACAGTGCGCGCGATTCCGGAAACCGGGCGGCTGCATCAGATCCGCGCCACGCTGTGTTCGCTCGGATTTCCGCTGCTGGGCGACAAACTCTACGGTCCGGACGATAACCTTTATCTGAAGATTGCCGGTGACCTCATCACCCCGGAAGAGTGGAACACTCTGGTGTTGACGCGCCAGGCGCTTCATGCATATTATCTGAGCTTTCCGCATCCCCGTTCCGGTGAAAACATGGAATTTGAGGCAGCCATTCCCGACGATATGAAAGTGTGATCTGCCATCAACTGTTAAGCGCCTGCAGGGCTTTGCGGATAAGGTTCTCGCTGGAACACTCTTTTTCCGGTATTTCTTCGACGATTTTTTGCAGTACCTTGCGGATTTTTTCCGACTTGAAGCCGAGCTGTTCCAGCGCCAGCAATGCATCTTCCGCCGCTGCCGCCACGGTATCCGGAACGGTCCTGCCGGTGGAGACGCTTAACGCCGGGGCCAGCTTGCCTATTTTGTCACGCAGTTCGACCAGCAGGCGTTCGGCGGTTTTGGGGCCGATGCCGCTGATGCGTTTGATTACGTTTAAATCGCGGTTGACCACGGCGGAGCAGAACGACGACACCGGCAGGCTGCTGAGAATGCTCAGCGCCAGCTTCGGTCCGACGCCGGTAGCGCCGAGCAGTATCTCGAAAAGCTGCTTTTCCTCGGGCGTGGCGAAGCCGTACAGATTGATGGCATCCTCGCGCACCTGGGTGTTGATCAGCAGAATGACTTCCGAATTCGCTTTCGGCAGCCGGTCGTAAGTGCTCATGGGAATAGACACCAGATACCCTACGCCGTGAACATCCACCACCACCTGGGTCAGATTGATCTCCTGCAGTATGCCTTTAAGCCTGGCAATCATAATGTCTCCTTTGCTTCGTTTATAGTATCACTTCAGCGTTATTTCCATTGAGATGTCGGCGGCTTTGACCGAGTGGGTCAGTGCGCCGGCCGAGACGAAATCAACCCCGATTCTGCCGATGCCCGGAATGCGCTGGAGCGTGATTCCGCCGCTGGCTTCGAGTCTGGCGCGTCCGGCATTGATTTTCACGGCCTCGGCCATCTGCGCGTCAGTCATGTTGTCCAGCAGGATATATTCCGCGCCGGACTCGGCGGCTTCGCGCACTTCGTCCAGATTATCGGCTTCGACTTCGATTTCCAGTTCCGGATATTTTTCCCTGGCCCGCAGGACGGAACGGGTAATGCCCTTTTCGCCTTCCAGTCCGGCCAGTTCGCGGTGGTTGTCCTTGATCATGATCCGGTCATAAAGCCCGATGCGGTGGTTGGATGCGCCGCCGGCGGCGACGGCGTATTTTTCCAGATTGCGCCAGCCGGGCGTGGTCTTCCTGGTGTCCAGCACCACGGTGCTGGTGCCTTCCAGCAGCTCCGCATAACGGCGGGACGTGGTGGCAATCCCGCAGAGCCGCTGCAGAAAATTGAGGGCGGTGCGCTCTGCGGTTAACAGCGCCCGCGCCCGTCCGGAAATCTTTGCCAGCGGGGTGCCGGACTGGCAGCAATCCCCGTCCTGAACCAGCGGTTCCCAGACCAGTGAGCGGTCAACCGCCTTGAACACCCGTTCAGCCACTGCTAATCCGGCGCAAACGCAGTCTTCCTTGCAGTTCAGCAGCGCGGCGGCCATGGTATTTTCCGGAATCACGGCGCTGCTGGTCGTGTCGCCGCGGCCGTTAAGGTCTTCCTCCAGCGCCAGCTTGATCAGAATATCGACTCGGTTGAAATCGATCTGCGGTAATATTTTATTCATAAGCAATCCTTCATTGCCCGGTTTAAATACTGGACATCCTGGAAATATTCTTAATTGAGGCAGCCCGTCCGGTCATGTGATCATAAGACACGACCGCCGCATCCAGCCGGATACCGGTTTCCACCACCGGCAGCGCTTTCGGCATGCCGGAACGGAACTTGTCAACCACCGCCTGAACATCCCTGCCCAGACTGGAGCATTCCGCCCCGGTCATTCCGACGTCGGAGATGAATGCCGTGCCGCCTGGGAGCACTTTGGCGTCGGCGGTCTGCACATGGGTATGGGTTCCGAGCACCGCCGTGACCTTGCCGTTGAGAAAATACGCCATCGCGGCTTTCTCGCTGGTGGCTTCGGCGTGAAAATCAACGATGATGCATTTGACTGACGGCGGTATTTCCTTCAGCACTTTTTCCGCTGTCTCAAACGGGCAGTAAGCGCTTTCGCGCACAAAAATTTTGCCCAGCAGATTGATGACCGCGATCTCGCCGCCGCCGGGATTGCGGTAAACCCGCCAGCCACGGCCGGGTTGCAGACTGCTGAAGTTCGCCGGGCGGAGCACATTGTCCAACTGGACGATCTCCTGTTCGAAAGGCTTCTGGTCCCAGACATGGTCGCCGGTAGTGAAGACGTCAACGACGTCGGCTATTTCTTTAAGGCATTTTGCCGCCAGCCCGGCGCCGGCGGCGATATTCTCCGCATTCGCGATGCAGAAACTGCAATTGAATTCGCGCCGCAGTTCCGGAGCCAGTTCCAATACGGCTTTACGCCCGCCCTTGCCGACAATGTCGCCGATAAAAAGTAAATTCATGTAACCCTCGGTAAAGATCGTGTGTTCAAAATGATAAAATAATATCCTTTCGGATTTTATCCAATCTCAAATCGTTTTTTAATGCCAGGAAATCAGTCATTCCGGACATTTTGGACACCTGTCCCACTCAATAGTTTTTGTAATCTAGGAGTTCCGGGAATTCCGGGATATTGCCAGACACAACACCAAAACAACATTTTGGACAGCCTTCTCCCATAAGACCCATAGGCCCCATAAGACCCATAGGCCCCATTGTTTCCTCCTGCGCCAGCGCCCCACTC
>CAIJKT010000500.1 GCA_903821255.1 uncultured Lentisphaeria bacterium
CCTGCTGTTCCAGCATTTTCGCGGCAGTGGCACCGCGCTTGACAATAAATTCTTTCGGGGTGTTTACTTCTCCGAACCCGACAAACCCCGCTCTGATTTTTCGTGTTTCATTCATAATCTAATCTCCAGCTCTCTACATTAAAATATCATTACTATAGAAAATTCTCTTGTTTAAATCTTTATACTTATCCCCAAAAAGTCTTTCCCTCCTGATTAACTTTTATTAAATCTAGCTGTGCCTCCTGGCTACGTCCGTATGTCTCGCGGCTGAAAAACGAGGAGACCAGAGCGATCAGTGATATAGTCAGAAGAATACTGAACAAAACGACATAAGCGGCAGGAGGATAAATTTTGGACTTGGCCGTAATCAACACCTGATTGTCAAACCAGTCCAATACCATTCCGGTCACTTGCGAGGTCAAGGCAATCATCACGTAAGCCGCAGCGTTCAACAATCCAACAGAAGTGGCAACTGCGTTGGGCCGATTATGTTCTTTCATCATTGACAGGATTACCGGCGTACATCCGGAGCCAAGCGCTGGTAGAATAAAAGCGCACAGAAAATACCAGGAAGGCATTTTGAAGTAGATTCCAACCAAAATCATTACTATCCCTGCTACTGCCGCTGCTGCAACGAATATGAGGAAAGGTTTGCGTCTGTTATGAAATACTTTGCAGACAATGCCGCAGACTGGCAATGCAGCCATTGTAAACAGCATCATTGTGAAGGTAATACCGGATGCCTCCAGGGCGGTAATCGCGCAAAAGTCTTCGATGAATTTCTGGCCGATCGTCATTTGCAGACAGAGCGATACGGATGCGCTGAACGAAAATGTGAGCATCACAGGATAATTCAAGCGGTTAGTCAGCACGGCCACAGTGTTACTCCAGGCGTTGCCCGCCATTTGACGGGGTATTGAGCGATCAACTTTCCGGCTCAACCACCATGTCATCCCCAGCAGAACTGCCGTTCCAGCAGCAATACCCAGACATGCATTTCGCCAACCTTCTATATCTGACAGCATCCGGAAAGGACGGGTTCCGGCCAGTCCGCCGCAGTAACCGATGAGGGACAAAAAACCCACAATAACAGTAAAATGCTTGCCGCTGAACGAATGGTGGGCTTCTTTAAACATACAGAGAAACATCGCACAACTTCCCAGTCCTACCAGTGTACGACTTAAATACAGTCCGGCAATACTATGAGAAAATGGAAATAACGTAGCGCCGATGACCAGCAAAAGCCCGCTAGCCAACACTATTCTGATACCGCCAAAACGGTCGGCCAGAAGCCCCGCGAATGGTTGCATTACGGCATAGATGAGCATATAGATTGCTCCAAGTCGGGTGACCACCATCGCATCAAGGTTCATTTCACTCTGGAGATCGTTGAAAATTGCGCCTGGTATCCCGACCCGTTGAATAAACGAAAAGAAATATAGACCGGCAATAGCCAGTACGATGGCTGTTTCATAGCGTTTAATCCGGATTTTATCACGGCGAGTTACAGTATCCAGAGTTCTTTCTGTTAAGCCCATGCTTTCACTCATAAAAAATTTCCAGTATCATAGTTCGAATTCCATACAAATAACATCAAAAAACATTCTTGCTAAAAAACAGTCTCCTGCTTGATTCAAATGGAATCCTTATTGCTGTAATGTTATTCATGTTTTAATAGACTTTTCCATATGCGACCAATCCACAAGGCCGGATAATGAATCATTTCCATAAAGATTATCCCTTCCGGCCATCATTGCAAATCGTCCGGCGGTCATTATACTTTCATCCTTCAGCAATGCGGTCAGAAAACCGGCCACGGCGCAATCCCCCGCGCCTGATGCATTGCGGAATCGCTCGGCATCCACGAGGAGCGGGGGTATCCAGGCTCCCTGCGGACAGCCGGTGCGATCAGAAAGGCACAACACTGACGAATTAAGTTCCGCCAG
>CAIJKT010000501.1 GCA_903821255.1 uncultured Lentisphaeria bacterium
CACCGGCATCGGCGGGGCACATGGCCATATATTCGGTCAGGGCTTGCAGCCCGGCTATTTCCGACGGATCGAGTTCGGGTTCCGCTTTGGGCTGTTCCGCCTTCTCTTCCAACTTTTCTCGCTTTTCTTTCCCGCAGTCGCGGGACCCGCAAGGCGGGGCCTTAATGCCTTTCCGTTTGTCGCTGCGTTCCAGCCAGTACTGGATCGCTTTGAGATTGGGCACGGCGCTTTTGACGGTAGTGCGGGTCCGGCCTTCATGGT
This sequence comes from uncultured Lentisphaeria bacterium, assembly GCA_903821255.1. The sequence continues at coordinate 262 of CAIJKT010000501.1, forward strand.
CGGTCACATGGATGGTGATGCTGTAATCGCCCAGCGCCAGTTCCAGCAGACGGTTTTCCACCCGGTCGTCAACGGCCTCCCGGCCGGCCTCTATCGCCTCGGCAAACTCCGGATGCTGCTGTTTATAGTTATAGAGCGATGAACGCGAGATGTCCATTCTGGACGCAATCTGACCGTCGGTCAGACCGTCGGCTGCAAAATTCATTGCCTGTTCCGGAAAGCTTTCGTCGTACTTTGTTTCAGCCATGATACCTGTCTCCTGATTTTTTATTGTTTTTTGCGTTGTCGCGCTGTCGCAACTCGCGTATACCTATAGTAATTTTGTCAACAGAAAGGGTGTAAATAAGCTCAAAAAATGACATAAAATGCATTTTTGAAACTCATGGTTTTTTGTGGTAAAAAGCGGAAATTCAAAATACAAAAGGAAGCTGCCAACTGATAAAAGTCTTACAGATTTAATATTCAATATTAAATTTGCAGGAATTTTGTTTGAAAAAGTGTTCCCTCCGTGTAATTTTAATATTCAAAGTTAAATTTACAAAGGAGGCGTATCGTGATTAAGCGTTTTCTTGCCGAGGCGTTAAAAAAAGCGGCGGCGCAATATCCGGTTATCGCTTTGACCGGTCCCAGGCAATCGGGTAAAACTACGCTTTGTCTTGATTTGTTTAGCGGTTACGCTTATGTGAATCTGGAAAAACCCGATGTCCGCAATTTTGCAATCGAAGATCCGAACGGTTTTCTTGCTCAGTTCAAAACCCCGGTCATTCTGGACGAAATCCAGCGCGCGCCTCAATTATTCTCCTATCTGATGCCAATTGTCGATGCGGAAAAAACTCCCGGACGCTTCATTCTCACCGGTTCTCAGAATTTTCTCCTTATGGAATCCGTTTCCCAGTCGCTGGCCGGGCGTTGCGCAATATTTCACCTGCTGCCGTTTTCGCTGCGCGAACTTGCCGGATATCCCGGCCTGGACGTATTTTCTTTTGACGAACAGGAAACGATGAAAAAACCGTCCGGTTTCGAACTGAACCAGATCATGCAGCGCGGTTTTTATCCTCCCGTTCATGACCGCGGCTATTCCCCTTTTGATTGGCTGGGCCAATATACGCAGACCTACCTTGAACGGGATGTGCGCAACCTGATTAATATCGGCGACCTTGAGACTTTTGAGCGCTTTCTCCGGCTTTGCGCCGGGCGCTCCGGACAGATTCTGAATTATTCCTCCCTTGCCGCCGACTGCGGCGTTTCCATGGTTACGGCCAAGCGCTGGTTATCCGTATTGAAAGCCAGTTTTATCGTTACGCTCTTGCAGCCATACTACCGGAATTTCAACAAGCGGATGATCAAAAGTCCCAAACTATACTTTATTGATACCGGACTGCTTTGCTATTTGCTTGGCGTCCGCACTCCGGAAGAACTGGTGAACCATAGCGGCAGAGGCGCGATTTTTGAGACTTTCGTGGTATCGGAACTGATCAAAGAGTGCTTCAGCGCGGGGACCGAGCCGCCGCTCTATTATTGGCGCGATTCATCCGGACACGAAATTGATGTTGTAATCGGAAACGGAGAAAAACTGTATCCGGTTGAAATCAAATCCGGCGCGACAATCGCCTCTGATATGTTCAGCGGGTTGAAATGGTGGCAGGAACTGACATCCTGCAAATCCGGGGCACTGGTTTACGGCGGCGATGACAATTATATCAGGCGAGGCTTCAAGGCGCTGCCGTGGTTCAACATCTGATCCGGCCCCTCTGTTGATTCATGGCTTTTACGGGGTAGATTACGGCGAGCTTATATTTATTCCTAGTTGATAAATATCATCATTAAACAGATAAAATTTATGGTTAATGCCAATAAAGATCAAGGGCATGTTTCAAATATATGGTTAAAGGTAGTTGAAACTTTCTCAAACGCAGCGGCACAAGGTTGGCAGGCTCGGAGCATATGCTCCGTTCCTATGGAACTCGAAATTGGGGCGGGTTCCGACAACGGACTGAAGTCCGTTGGTTCCTACGGAACACATTGCGCTCCAGAGCCGTAGGCTCGAAACATGTTGCAGGGATGGATTTTAATCCATCCCCCCATCTATTGAGAGTTGTAGGCTCGGAGTATATGCAGTCAGGCTTTATGATATTTTATGCCACAAAAAAGTGTCAACGCCAGATCAAGTTTATGAACAATAAGCCGCAAAATGACGGTTTCTCATGCATCTGTTGATTCATGGCTTTTACGGGGTAAATTAAAAAAAGTTTACGCGTATGTAAAGATTTTTTGGTAAGCACACTCATAGACGGAGACACAGGGGGGAGTAATGAAAAGAATATTTGACATTATATTTTCAATAATTGCCTTGATAATTTTCTTGATTCCGATTTTAATAATTTCACTTCTGTTAAAATTCAAAGAGAAGCATCCAATAATATTCAAACAGAAGAGAATTGGTTTCAAAAAGAAAAGTTTTGACATATTGAAGTTTCAAACCATGGTGAATAATATTCCGACACAAACAGGGAATTTTCTTAGGAAAACTGGACTGGACGAGCTGCCTCAATTTATTAACGTGCTGAAAGGCGATATGAGTATTGTTGGCCCAAGAGCATTGACTGATTACGATGTTGAGAGATTAAACTGGAACAATGATTTTTATATTTCAAGATGGGATGTAAAACCCGGGATAACAGGCTTCGCCCAGATTTATGGGGGACAAAATAAAAAAACATCATGGTTCTGGGATAAAAAGTATGTGGCGGCGGGAAATGTCTTTATTGATTTCACGCTGGTTATGGTGTCTTTTTCAATGAATATTTTTGGTAAAACAAAAATCAGGAATATAATTTGGGCCGAAAAGGATTTGAAATAGATGAAAGTCAAATTAATCCTGCCGTCATTGACTGAAGCGGCAAGTCCATTCTGGCGTCCAATCAAATATTCGTTGTTTCCGCCGCTGGGACTCGCGACTTTAGCCGCTTACCTGTCGCCTGACGATGAAATAGATTTGCAGGACCAGCATGTTGAAAAACTGATTTTAAATGACATGCCCGACCTGGTAATTATCCAGGTGTATATTACCAATGCAAAAAGAGCATATGCAATCGCCGGACATTATAGAAGCAAAGGGGTATTTGTTGCATTAGGCGGTCTGCATGTGACATCACTGCCGGACGAAGCGGCGCAGTTTGCGGATTCAATATTTATCGGGCCGGCGGAACAGACTTTTCCCGGATTTTTGCAGGACTTTAAAAATAAGCGGACAAAAAAGAGATATTTGTCAACCACGGGCCGGACAATAACAGACCAGCCGCCCGTCAGAAGGGATTTAATTAAAAGGACAAAGTATCTTGTTCCAAATTCCTTGGTTATTTCCAGGGGCTGCCCCCATCATTGCGATTTCTGTTATAAAGATGCGTTCTTCAAAGGCGGAAAATCGTTTTATACGCAAAGAGTTGATGAGATTTTAACAGAAATAGACAGGCTGAAAGGCAGACATTTATATTTTCTGGACGATCATTTGCTGGGGAATCCGAAACTGGCAGGCGAACTCTTTCATGCGATGCGCGGCATGGGCCGTGTTTTTCAAGGCGCGGCGACCGTATCTTCAATACTGCAGGGAGACTTAATCGAAAAAGCCGCGCAAGCCGGACTGAGAAGTCTGTTTGTCGGGTTCGAAACTTTTTCACCGGAGAACCTGAAACAAAGCAATAAAAGCCAGAATTTGACGCAGAATTACGCGCTTGCCGCAAGGAGACTGCACTCGCTGGGCATCATGATTAACGGCAGCTTTGTTTACGGGCTGGATAATGATGACAAGGATGTTTTTAAACGTACAGTTGACTGGGGAATAGAAAATGCCATTACCACTGCAACATATCATATTTTAACTCCGTATCCGGGAACCCGGTTATTTGAGAGGATGGAGAACGACGGACGAATAACGACGAAAGACTGGGATTTGTATGATACCAGGCATGTGGTTTATCAAACAAAAGGCTTAACTGCCGGCGAGCTGGAAAACGGATACTGGCGGTCATATAAAGAATTCTATAAATGGAGCAACGTGTTTAAAGCCTCATTTTCCCATGATACATATAAGCATCAAATGAAACATCTGTTCTACGCCGGAGGGTGGAAGAAATTTGAAAGTATATGGAATTTAATAATAAATTTCGGACGGTTAAAGAATATGCTGCCCTTGCTTGAACTATTATTAACAGAAGTGAAAGGCGACGAAGAGCGACGACGCATAACGCGCGATAAAAATCATTTGTCGGACAGTTCACTTTTCGATAATGAACCTGGTTGCGAGCTTGAAGTGAAAACGCAGTAGGCATCGAAAGGCTGGTCTTAAATTTTGAAAGAGCTCAATTATGGATTCAGACAAGCTGACTAAAATTTTTGTTTACGGGACGCTGATGGACGGACAGGTTAATCATTATCTGCTGAAAGACATGCCGCGCCGCGCGGCTTATGCCGAGGGTCTGGTATTGCATGACCTGGGCAGTTATCCCGCGGCGGTCAAAGGCGAAGGTACTGTTTACGGCGAAGTATATGAAGTTGATTCCGAAACGCTGGAGAGACTGGATGCATTGGAAAGCTCCCCGGAATTATATCATCGCGAAGCAATCCGGGTACACTACGGCGCCGGCGAAAGCGGCAGCGCGGAGGTGTATGTCCTGCCCGAAGCGGTTCATTCCCCCGAAATACCGTCCGGGCGATGGGGCGAAGCGGGAGTTATTTAACAGGGATATACAGGATGAACAGGATTTTATAATAATTCATTTCTTATCCTGTCTATCCTGTTCAACATTGTTAAAATATTGCTCCTTTGAAACTTAAC
>CAIJKT010000502.1 GCA_903821255.1 uncultured Lentisphaeria bacterium
CCCAGAACTCCCAGTCTTCTCAGAACTCCCAGATTTCGAAAACCGTTGTGCAGGACAGGTGTCCAAAGTGTCGGAGTAGTTATGAAAAATGAAAGTCATTATGCTCAACGACACTCCAAAGTGTCGGAGTGGCTGTCCAAAATGAGGGAGCGCGGTGTCCGGAATGTCCAAAATGTCAGTATTTTTTTATTGGGATAATTGCAAAACGGCATAGCTGTCGTATTGTAAAACGGGGTTTATCACGACAGAACATTAACTCAGACTTATAACATATTATAAAAGGGACTGCATAATGAAAGTTTATAATTTCAGCGCCGGTCCGGCAATGCTGCCGGAAGAAGTAATGAAGATCGCCCAGGAAGAATTCTGCAATTACAAAGGCACCGGCTGCGGCATCATGGAGATTTCCCATCGCGGCAAGGAATTCACCGAAGTAATCGAACGCGCCGAACGCAACATTCGCGAACTGATGAATATCAGCGATGATTATGCGGTGTGTTTCATTCAGGGCGGCGCCAGTCTGCAATTCGCCATGGTCCCGATGAATCTGCTCCCGTCCGGAGCCACCGCCGACTATGCCGACAGCGGCGTATGGGCGTCCTCCGCCATCAAGGAAGCCAGGAAATTCGGCAATATCAACGTCTGCGGCAGCAGCAAGGAAACCAATTACGACCGGATTCCTGAAATCCGTCACTGGAAGCCGACCCCCGATGCGGCATATCTGCACATCACCAGCAACAATACGATTTACGGCACCCAGTATCACGGGTTCCCGGAACCTGGCAGCACCCCGATGATCGCCGACATGTCCTCCGACATCATGTCCAGAGTGATCAATGTCAATGACTTCGGCCTGATTTACGCCGGAGCCCAGAAGAACCTCGGCCCCAGCGGCGTCGTGCTGGTCATCATCCGCAAAGACCTGGCCGCCAGGACTCCGGAAAGCATTCCGACCATGCTGAAATACGGCACCTACATCGAGCACAAGTCCCTGTACAATACTCCGCCGACGTTCGGCATTTACATGCTGGCGCTGGTCACCGACTGGATAAAGAAGCTCGGCGGGCTCAGCGTGATCGAGGAAATCAACAATACCAAGTCCGAAGCCCTGTATGAACTGCTCGACAGCAGCAGCTTCTACCGCAACCCGGTACAGCCGGACAGCCGTTCAAAAATGAACATTGTCTTCCGCCTGCCGACCGAAGAGCTTGAAGACAAGTTCGTCAAGAAAGCGTCGAAACTGGGCATGACCGGACTGAAAGGGCATCGTTCAGTCGGCGGCGTCAGGGCCAGCATTTACAACGCCATGCCGCTGGCCGGCGTTGAAGCCCTGATTGATTTCATGAATGACTTTGAAAGCAGAAACAGCTAATCGTTCCTGCTCATGACCATATTCCCGCCGGGCTGACCGGCGGGAGAGTTCATCGTCCGCTGATACAGTTCCAGCACAGGAGGATACCAGTATGTCTGAAGAATATTATATCCACCCGGCGTCCTGGTGGGAGCCGTCCGCAGACGGCAAAGTCAAATGCCGGCTGTGTCCTCACAATTGTGTCATCAGCAACGGGCATACCGGATATTGCGCAGTCCGCGAAAACCGCGGCGGGCATCTGGTCTCCATCGCCTACGGCAGACCGGTGGCGGTTCATGTCGATCCCATCGAGAAAAAACCGCTGGCCAGATTCATGCCTGGAACGTCAACCTTTTCGTTCGGCACTTTCGGCTGCAATCTCGGCTGCCTGTTCTGCCAGAACGACTCGCTGTCCCGTGGCAGATATGAGTCTCCGGGCAATTATGATTTCGTCAAACCGGAGCGGATTGTGGAACTGGCGCAAGGCTATAACTCAGATTCAATTTCGTTCACCTACAATGAACCTACAGTATTCGCCGAATACGCGATAGACGTCGCCAGACTGGCCAGAGACGCAGGGTTGCCGCGGGTGCTGGTATCCAATGGTTACATCACCCGCGAGGCCGCGAACGACTTCTATCCGCTGATTGACGCCGCGAATATTGATATGAAGGGATTTTCTGAAGATTTCTATCGCGAAATGACCAGTTCCCATCTGCAGCCGGCGCTGGATTCGATCAAGCTTCTTTATACGCTGGGCAAACATCTTGAAATCACCACCCTGATCATTCCAGAGAAGAACGATTCCATCGAAATGCTCAATAACTGGCTCGACTGGGTGGAGCAGAATCTCGATAAAACAGTGCCGCTGCATTTTTCCGCATATCATCCATGTTATAAGTATTTTGCACCCCCGACCCCGCGGGAAACGCTGCTGGCGATCCGCCGCCAGGCACAAGCCCGGGGCTTCAGCGAGGTTTTCCTGGGCAATATTTAATCAGAACCATGTAATTTCACTTCCCGGTTATCCCGTCTCAAACTGGTTCAATTCACATTTATGCCCATAAAAAAAATTCCGTGCTTGCGTTTTTTCGAAACAGAGTTACTTTTTCAGGCTTAAAAAAATGACAGATTATAAATTCAAGGGATCATATGACTGAAGAAAAGAAAGACAAATGGCTTAATTATCTGGCGCTTACAACAGTTATTTTCGCGGTGTTTGCGACATTGGCCACGTTCAACGGCGGCAAGTTTTCCACCCGGGCGATTTTAAATCAGAATAAGGCTTCCGGAAAGTGGTCGCATTATCAGTCAAAAAGCTTGAAGGGCTATCTTTATGAGATCCAGAAAGACAAGCTGGAGCTTGAATTGAAGGAGAAAAGCAGTGATCTGCCGCAGAAAGTCACGGACGATTACAAAAAGAGCATCTCATATTATGCCGCCAAGATTACAAAATATGAGGAGGAAAAGAAAGAAATATCGGCAGAGGCGCTGCAACTGGAGAAGTTGAGAGACGATTCTCAGATGCATTCGAGACATTTTGGATATGCCATCATCTTTCTGCAGATCGCAATCCTGCTGTCCGGGATATCCGGTTTTATCAAAAACAAATACATGTGGGTCTTGAGTATTGTCCTTGGCGCACTGGGCATATTTCTGTTCTTCCAAAGTTTCTGGCTGTTCATGGAACCGCTGTTCAAATATCTTAATCTCTGAGCCGTTCTCTGAACGGATTCAAACTGGACAATTCAGTACGCGAGTTGTCCAGTTCTCTTTGTTGTTCCATCCTAAATATTCTCTGTATTTGACTTTTAATGAAGCATCGTTATATTTGGTAACGTTACGATATTTCAAGTAAGTAACGGGGCAGCGCGTGCCTTAATTAATACCCCCTCAAGCAAAAAAATGCCTCCTATCGAGAAAAATCAGCTCCTTGAATTGGAAATCCTTAAACACGTCGAGACTTCGCCGATTTTGAACAACCGGCTGGCGGCGGCGAAGCTAGGATGCAGCGTCAAGCTTTCCCACGAACTGCTAAAAAAGATGGTCAGCAAAGGTCTGC
>CAIJKT010000503.1 GCA_903821255.1 uncultured Lentisphaeria bacterium
ATTCAGAAAGCTTCAAACCCAGGCTGAAACCGCTTTCCGGGCGGCCCGACCTGTCGCCGATGCTGGCGGTGCTGTTCCTGTTGCTGATCTTTTTCATGCTCAGCAGTTCTTTCGTGCAGGTTTCCGGAATCAAAGTGGATCTGCCTGAAATCGGAACCAAAGGAACGCTGGGCGTCGAAAAATTCGTCATTACCGTGACTATGACCGAGAGCGGCAGCGAAAAATACTTTAATGAAAAAGAGGTCTCATGGGAAACGCTGAAGCAGGAACTGGCAAACGTCAGCAACTATTCGACATCGGCCACGGTTATCCTCCGGGCTGACCAGAAAACGCCGTTCGGCACAATCTCTAAAATAATGTCCATCGCGGAAAAAGCCAATTTGTCTGTATTCATCGCAACTGTACCGCCAAAGAAAAAACAGGAAACAACGTTTGAGCAAAATGAATAATGCCAGGCCTGATAATTATCAGCGGATAATTATAGCAGAAGCGCTTGCGATCACCATATTATTCCATATGGCGCTGCTGTTTCTCTTCTCGTACAGTCCCGCTCAATTGAAGAACAACAACACGAAAACGCAGAAAATTGCCATGCTCAACCTGTACGATCATGAGAAAACATCCATGAAAGAGCTTACCGCCTGGCTGGAATATCACGATCCGTCCCTGATTTCCCGTCCTGACCAGAAATTCGGCTATGCCGTGCTGTGCCGCAACCCGGATTTCCGGCCGCCGCTGCCTGATCTCCCCCGTGAGAAAAAAATGGAAACCATCACCGTTTTTGAAAAATTCAAAAAGCTTTCACCTGAAAACCAGCTCAAATATGATATATGCGCCAGATTCGTCAACTACACGCCAACGCCGCTGCCGAAAGGCAAAAAAAATATTGAAAGCCAGACCGCCGCTCAGGGGAAATATCCGGTTGCCATCTACGGCGGCGGCGCTGAACTGAAACCGTTCTTTGAAACCCCGCTGCCCGGGAATCTGCGGGAAGCGGCGGCAGCCGCCAAACCGTCCAAGATTTCGCTGGCCTTTCAGGGTGCGGGCCTGATGCCGCGGGCCGCGGTTGAAGAATCTTCCGGCAGCTATGAACTTGACAGCGCCGCAATTAAAGAGATTCTGTTCTGCGCCGATAAATTCTCGGCGGAATTAGTGAATCCGGGGGATTTTGTGACGATTACCGTACTATGGAATAAACCGGGGGGGAACAAATGATCGGACTGGACTTTGCCGATGGTCTTTTCATATATCTTGCCGCCTGGCTGATAACTCTGGCGATATTGTGGGGCAGGGAGCTCTGGCGTCAGAAAGCCAACGACTGGAAAGTCAGCAGCAGCCAGCTTTTTACCTGCGATAAATGTCATTATGCTTTTCTGACCAAGGAAAATACTAACATCACCCGCTGTCCGCGCTGCAATTCAATGTGTCTTGTCCGCAAAAGACGCGGATTATAATTACAGCGACGGGGATACTTCCGTCACGATTTCCTTGAGCATGTATTCCGAAACGTCGATGATTTCACCGTCACGCCGGAAAGCTCTTTCCATACGCTCGAAAATCTTGTTTCCAGCCTGCTGCTTCAGGCATTCCAGGTCGCCGACAATATGCATTTCGCGGCGGCAGCGGGTGTGAGCGACATTGATCCGGTTGGGGTTGTCAATAAAACCGATGCCTTCGCCCTCGTTGCTCCGGACATAGGAGATAATGACCACATCGCTTTCGCCGCCCTGGAAGCTGTCCACCGTGGCGATTCTGGAAAACAGGAACCGCCGCCAGCGTTATTCGGAAATCTCCTCTTCCTGGACCAGCGCCCGGACGTGTTCCAGCGAAAGATTGTCCCGCAGGATTCCGACCTGTTTGCGGTATGGCACAATCATGGAAATCTCTTCCAGCGGACTCTTCTGCACCGCCCGGTAAAACACATAGCAGCAGATGAACGCTTCGGCGGGATTGGCCAGCCCGGGCTTCTGCCCTTCAATGAAAAGATGTTCGCGGCGCTTATTCAAAGGCAGTCCGGATGTCGTATAAAATCTCAGGCTCGAAGGCGGATATTTCTGCTTCCGCTCATGATATGCCAGTTGATAATAATCCGCGCTCTCGCTGGCTTTAACCCCGGCATCGTAGAACAGCGTGGATGAAAACCGGAGCAGGCGCGGGTTCTGGCAGCGGTACGAGCATTTAAGCATTATCACCGGCACGCCGCGCTGAAAGGCGAGCCATTCCATCGCGCTGCCGGAGACCATGGCATGATATTTGGCGGGTACCGCCTTGAATTCGTCTTTTAGCTTCTGATGGATTTTTGACGGCATGGGGAATGGCGGAAGCTGCTGATGGTCGCCGAAAAGAACAACTCTTTTTCCCAGTTTGGCGCAAAGCAGAAACTCCTCCAGATTTGACATTCCGGCTTCGTCAAAAATAATGACGTCGTATTTGCCGTTCTGGTTCATGTCGTCAACGACGATCTCGTCCCGCAGCAGCCCGACGTGAGTTCCCGCGTATATTCCGCCTATCTTCTGCTCGTTTCTGTCGGTTATAAAACGGTTTACGTTGCGGGCCTCGCCGATCCAGTTTTTCTCGGCCACATCCGGAGATATGCTGTGGATATTTTTGCCGAAACGCAGCACCGGCAGATCCCCGATGCGACGGCAGATATTATCGACGGCGGTATTTGACGGCGCCGCCACCAGAATACGCAGTCCCTGACGGCAAAGCTCCCTGACCACCTGTTCCAGCACAAAAGTCTTGCCGGTCCCAGGCGGGCCCTGGATCAGCACCACCGGGTTTGACGGGCTGATCGCGGCGGTCCAGGCCTGCCGCTGTGAAAGATCCATTACTGCCGGCGCGGTTTCCGGATCGCCGGGCGTAAAGCTGAACGGGCTGAGCGCCAGAACATATTCCAGGGCGCCAAATTTATTTCTGGCATCGCCGCTTCTGACGGCGTCCCATAACTCGTTAATGGCTGATGAAAGATAACTGCCCGGACTCCGCTGAAGACGGGCAAAGAGACGGTCGATATAGTTCTCAATCGCAGCCGCAAAGTCGCTGCGGAGACGGCCGAATATGATGCTGCCGTCAAAAATGTCTATTTTGAAGGTGCCGAACAGATCCTTTTCGCCGCGCAGATAAACATTCAGGACATCGCCCTGGGCCAGCGGAATTTCCGGGTCGGAATGCATTTTGAACGGAACGTCCAGTTCGCCGCGGTCGCCGATGATTTCGGCATCCATAAACGTCAGTATGAACTCCTTTTCATTTTCCGCTTCAAGCCGGCACGCGGTATTCAAGAAATTCAGTTCGCTGCTGATTTCCCAGGGGGGTTTTGACGGAATTACGGCCGGTGCAATCCGTCCGGAGAGAGCTGGCGAGTCGTCATGGTCTTCAGGTTCCTGCTGCGTGGCGTAGCTCCCGTCAAGCGGCAGGCTGAGCTGACGGCTGATTTCGTCTGTCGCCATGTCCGCCGAAGCTTTCCTGATCAGACTTTTCATGAAAAACGCGGAAAGCCGTTTCATGGTGGCAATGGCGCGGGGATTCTGCGCTGCTCCAATGCCGTCAAGGGCCTCGACAAATTCCTTTCGGGTCAAATTGAGAACATTGCGTGACGGGTAAGTACGGTTGGTATAGGCGATGACGTCATAGATTATCTCCAGCCGTTCGCCGTGCGTCAGTTCGTCCGTATCCAGCATGACCAGGTCATTCTCCTGGATGCGGGGCTCGCCGTCAGAAAAGGTAAGCAGATATTTCTGCACCCATTCCTTTGTTTCCAAAATCAATGCCGGACTGAAATTCTCCGCATCCCATGTAAAACAGCCTGTCTTCTCTCCGTCATAATCCGGCAGGGTAAACGGTGTGCCCAGCAGCTCAAAATGGTTGCTCTCCAGCAGAAACGGCACCGGCGCCTGGACGGTCTCCCACAGCTCGTAGAACTCTCTTTTCATAACCCGTTCCGGAGCAGTCTGCCAGAGGCGCTTTCCTTCTTCAAAATAAGAATTAATTTTACTGATTTCAGAATTCAATATTCAAATCCGTTATTGTTATATAGACAGGGAGGCAACTTTTTCATACATAAATAGACATCCGGCAGCCTCCAAAGTCAAGACGGAGGCGGCCGCGGCACAATCAGCAATATCATAGTCAAAGGGGTTTCAAACAGACGATCCCCGGTCAATTCCCATTACCCGGCAACGATATTGACGAGGCGGCCGGGCACACAGACCACTTTGCGGACGGTTTTGCCGGCAAGCAACTGCTGAACCGGTTCCGAACCCAGCGCGATTTTTTCCATCTGTTCAATGGTTGAATCCGCGGGAATCATCAGGCGCACTCTGGGTTTGCCCATGAACTGGACCGCAATCTCGATTTCATCCGCCTTGATAAGCTCCGGATTGTATGCCGGCCAGGCGACATAGGCAATAGTATCCCGGTGGCCGAGTTCGCGCCACAGTTCCTCCCCGATATGCGGGGCAAACGGCGCCAGCAGTTTTACAAAAGTCTCGGCGGCTTCGCGGGGCAGCGCGTCCTGCCTGGAAAACTCGTTGACGAAGATCATCATCTGGCTGATTGCGGTGTTAAAGCCGAAAGTATCCAGATCATCGGTAATTTTCCTGATCGTGTAATGCAATATCCGCTGTTGTTCGCGGCTGCACGGTTCATCGACAATATTGCTCTCGGTAATCAGACGCCAGACGCGTTTCAGGAAGCGGTAAACGCCTTCCACGCCGTTGGTGTTCCACGGCTTGGTCGCTTCGAGCGGACCCATGAACATTTCATACAGCCGCATGCTGTCCGCGCCGTATTCGCTGATGACATCGTCCGGATTGACGACATTTTTCAGGGATTTCGACATTTTGGCCGGAAATTCGATCAGTTTTTCGCCGGTCTGTTTATGCGCCGGACCGTCAGCGGTGACTTCAACCAGGTCGTTCGGCACCAGCGCGCCGCGCGAATCCTTGTAGGACAGTCCCAGGATCATGCCCTGATTGATCAGCTTGGTGAACGGCTCTTTCGTGGAAACACAGCCCAGGTCGTACAGCACTTTGTGCCAGAAACGGGAAT
>CAIJKT010000504.1 GCA_903821255.1 uncultured Lentisphaeria bacterium
GTAACTGCTGGAACCGCCATTGGCCGGCTTTTCGATTTCGGATTCAGACATATATGAAATGCTCCTTAAAAATGGGTCTATTTTAACTCTCGGCACTGCAACGATTTCTACATCATAAAACAGTACATCAAAAATAAGTTTTTTCCAATCCAAAACCGAAGATTTCCGGACATTAGACGGAGCCCTGAAATTTCTGCCTGAAAAGCCGGTTTGCAGTTTTGCTTTCTCGGTGTCTCTTCTTACATGTTAACGGAAAATAGAGATTTAAACAATGTCTGGTTTCAAGAAAATTAAGCTAATCAATATTGCGGTTGCCGGCGTCAGCATTAGACGCGGGCCTTGCTGTGTTTACACAGGAGGGTCCGGGCAAACGGAGAGTTGATTTTTCTTGATGATAAGACACTTGAAATTAAGTTTTAGCCATGAACTCTCCAAAACAGTTCATGGTTTTTTTATTAAACAAAACAGAGACACCGGATGGAGTGACGGAACAGATGAAAAATAACAGATACAACCGATACGTGGAAATACTTGATACGACTTTGCGGGACGGCGAACAAACTCCGGGGGTTTCATATACCCCTGAGGAAAAAGAGCAGATCGCCAGACTGCTGCTCAACAAAGTGCGCGTTGACCGCATCGAAATGGGTTCGGCCCGCGTTTCCGAAGGCGAACAGGAAGGTGCCGCCAGGATCATTCAATGGGCGGAGAAAAAAGGCGTTAAAGAACGTATCGAGATTCTCGGTTTTGTTGATCAGGGCAAATCCATAGACTGGATCGCCGCCGCCGGAGGCTGTGTGATCAATCTGCTCACCAAAGGTTCCGAACGGCATTGCCGGGTTCAACTCGGCAAAACCCCCGAGCAGCATTTTGACCAAGTGTGCCAGGAAATAGACTATGCCATTGGCAAAGGCATTGCGGTAAATGTTTATCTGGAAGACTGGTCAGGCGGAATGCGGGACAGTTTCCAGTACGTTCATGCTTTTACAAAACGTCTGCTGGAGCACAAAATTGAAAGGATCATGCTGCCGGATACTCTCGGCATTCTCAATCCCCGGATGCTAACCACTTTCATGGATTGGATGTATGTGTCCTTTCCTGATATCAGACTGGATTTTCACGGCCACAACGACTACGGGCTGGCTACCGCCAATTCGCTGGCGGCAGTTAAAGCCGGCGTCAGCGGCATTCACACCACGGTCAACGGACTGGGAGAGCGTACCGGCAACCAGACTCTGTGCGAAATCACTGCCGCCATTAACGACATGACCGACCGCACCACCCATGTCTGCGAAAAACAACTCCAGTATGCGTCCAGCGTCGTACAATCCATCTCCGGCAAGCGCACCGCCTGGAATACCCCGATCATCGGTTCAGACGTGTTCACCCAAACCTGCGGCGTTCATGCTGACGGCGACAAAAAAGGCAATCTCTATGCCAATCCGCTGCTTCCGGAACGTTTCGGGCGCAAACGCCACTACGCTCTCGGCAAACTCAGCGGCAAAGCGTCCGTTGATAAGAATCTTGAAGCGATGGGACTGGAACTGGACAAATCCACCCGGGACAAAGTCCTTATGGAAATCGTCCGGCTCGGTGATAAAAAGAAACGGGTCACCCCGGCGGATCTGCCTTTTATCATTTCCGGCATCCTGAAAACTCCGATCAGCAAACAAATTGAAATCGTAGATTACAATATCATAACGAAACTCAGTGAAACTCCGCACGCGGATGTTTCAGTCAAATATAAAAAGCAGATACTGAAGGCTGATTCAAGCGGCGACGGCGGTTACGATGCATTCGTCAGGGCTCTGCGCAAGGCGCTCAAACAGGTGGACGTTTATTTCCCGAGACTGCTGGATTATGAAGTCAGAATTCCCCCCGGCGGCAAAACCGATGCCCTCGTTGAAACCACCATTGCCTGGGAAAGCCTTTCCGGCATCAGCCTGGTGACTGTCGGCGTTGACAGCGACCAGATGGTTGCCGCGATCAAGGCCACCGAAAAAATGCTGAACCTGGTACTGGCTGAAAAAAAATAACCGTTTTCTGAATCAACGCCTGCCGGCAATAATGGACGGCAGGCGTTGTTTATTTACACTCAAATTGTTACATTTAAAAAGTGGGATATTTATAATCCCGCCAGGCAATGAGATACCTGTCAATGGGCTATGTAGTAGTTCCGGACGTTCCTGAAGTAGTCGTTTTTGTGTTA
>CAIJKT010000505.1 GCA_903821255.1 uncultured Lentisphaeria bacterium
CATAATGTTTTTCAACTTTCTGGACATTTTGGACAACTTGAATACAATCCATTCTCTCACAAAGGCACAAAGGCACAAAGGCACGGAGAAAATGCACAGTTATTTTATTGGGATGTACAGGATTTTTTAATATAATTCATTTCTTATCCTGTCTATCCTGTCCATCCATGTTAACTCTGTGTCTTTGCGGCAAATCTATTTTCATGGTTACCCATTTTCAATTTTCCTGCTATTAATATTTCACTCCTCCGGAGTTTTCTTTTGAATATTCGCTTTTCTGTTTTATAATTTTCAATTTTTAACTTTCAATTGTCTTCTATATATAGTAAATTTGTCAACAGAAACGGTAATGATAAGTTCAAATAAGGCGGTAAAATGCATTTTCAAAATCACGGTCATATGCAAAGAGTTGTGACCTGATGCCGGCGGCATCAAACGTTTATAGCACAACATCCCCGTAGATTGTACGATCCCGCGGGATAATGGAACTTTTTTGCTTGTATTTCGCAAAACACTCCAAAACAGACCCCGATTGAAACAACAGACCCGATTGAAAGAATGTTATAAAAATTGCTGATTTTTAAAAATGAACTGTTGACAGATTGGAAAAGCACACGTATAATTATCTTTAGAAAAGAAAATAAATTTAGATAATATGGAATAGATTATGGCCAGGCCGGTTCAAAAACAAAGTATTTACAAGATTGCCCAGGAAGCCGGGGTTTCAATTTCCGCAGTTTCGTGTGCGATAAATAATCGGCCAGGCCTGAGTGATGAGACTAGAAAACGCATCGCGGCTATCGTAGATCAAGCCGGATATACGCGAAATTACCGGCGAACCGACGGCAGAACCATCGGAATGGTCCTGCCCGGCACATGGAAAGACTGGTATATATCAGCAATTGTAAACGGGGTGATTGCTTACATTGCTGAAACTAATATTAACATTGCTACTATAATTTATCACCCGGGTCATTCAAAATCATTGCTGGAACTGTTACGAGAACACTGTTGCGATGCGGCGGTAATCGTTATGGCCAGTCAAATTTGGAACGAAATCGAATCGCTCACAAAAATTAATATTCCGGTTATCTTAACCGATGCCAGAATCAGTCATGCAAATGCCGTTGGTTATGTCGATAACAACTCCTACCAGGGAAGCTATGATCTTGCTAAATACCTGCTCGGCCTGGGACACCGGAAGATTGCTTTCATTGGGCGGAATCTTCATTTTTGTGACCAGAATAATAAAGCCCGTATTGACGGATGGCGGAATGCCATGTCCGAATCAGGGGTGTCGGACGATGAGTTAGACAGACGTTTGTTCCATGTGAATCATTCGACTGCAGAAATCCGGGCGTTGCAGTTAAAAGAAAAAGCATTTACCGCTGTGATGGCGAATGACGACAATATGGCCATGATCTGCCTGTGCGCCTGTCACGCCATGGGAATAAGAGTGCCCGAAGATCTTTCCGTAACCGGATTCAGCAACATGGAGGGCAGTGAGTTTTTCGTTCCTCCGCTAACAACGGTTGACCAGAAGGTTTCCATGGTTGGATATGAAGCTGCCAGACATGCCGGGGAGTTAGTGACTGGCAAGCGCACAGATTTGCCTTCACTTGTGTTGCCGACGGAACTGGTAATCAGAGAATCATCCGGACCAGTCACCTGAAAAATCTTTGAAAACTCTGAAAAATAACCAGGAAATACACAAAAGCGCTTAAGCGGCAAATGTAAAAATTAAGCATGGATTGCTTAATAAGCATAATGAAAAATAACAACATAATAACCCGGAGACATGAATGAACAAGAAGATCACGCAATCAAGACATGAAGGAATAATTATGAAACGGCAGCAAATTTTCACGCTTATTGAACTCCTGGTGGTGATCGCTATCATCGCAATTTTAGCATCAATGCTGCTGCCAGCCTTAAACAAGGCGCGAGTGACGGCAAGACGGATTTCATGCGCCAGCAACTTCAAGCAGCTCGGCACTCAGTTTATTATGTATGCCGACAGCAATAATGGCCGGGGGCCGCAAATTGGCACTTACACTTATTGCGCTTCGCTTGCAGGATTCTCGGCAGCGCAATTAGCGGTCAGGGACACGTGGATTGATCAAGCCGCGGTAAAGGGTATTTATTTGTGTCCGGCAGCGCCGACAGTGGCAGGCTGCTCGAGATATCGTACGTCATATAGCTTCACCATGGGGTCGGCTAATGGAGGAAGAAACGGCGGATATAGCTATCTTTCTCCGGTTACAGGAAAACTTGTCACCAGACCATACAAGGATCTTCTACCCGATTCAGTACTGATGACAGAATTCCGCCTGTACAATGTGTGGGGCGTGGTCGCATGTGTGGCCAACCCGAATACTGATCCAGGCTACACAAACAATTATTTTGCTAATATTGGCTCCGTTAATGAACCGGCCTCGGCCTGGTATCTAAATCATGTTAATTATGCCAATTTCTTGTTCGCGGACGGACATGTAGGAACGCAGAAGGCTGGAACTCAATTCACTGTTTCCACGCCGATGTGGAAAGTTAAATAAAAAATGCGTTTGGACATTCGCGAGCGTATAAATTAATTCCGCAAACACCTTATAAGGGAAACAAGAATGCACAACTCTCTCCAGCTATGTTTTATTCTCCTGGCCGCTTTAGTGTGGTGTACGCCGATGCATCTTTGCATGGCGGACAACGTAAATAACGGCGACACTCTGCCATTATCGCCAAAAGAATTCAAGCTCTCTTTAAAAGGGGACGACGGTTCGATTACCGTCGAGGACGGTTCACTCCTATTCAGGCGTGTATCCAATATCCACGGAACCGCACGGGCGTATCTGGATCTTCCCGTAAAGCCCAATTCATGCTACATCTTCTCGGCGGACGTCAAGTGCGATGGAGGCGGCGCCTGGGCTTGTTTCTACCTTGGCGGGAGTAACGGCAAGTGGGATGAGGCAAACATAATAAGCGGCGAATGGCAGACTCAAAGCGGTCCATATCACACTCAGATTGATGTAGGGCCGGACAAAAATAAGATCAGGATATGCCTTAACTCTTTCCGCCCTAATTCAAAGGTGTTTTACAGCAGCATGAAAATGCTTAGAGCCATTCCAGACACCGGCTTTGAGATCAAAACATCTTCTCATGCCCCGGAGTTAGACGGTAAATTCGACGGCCCTTTCTGGAAGAACGCCAGAAAGCTGACTCCATTCCGGATTCTCAATAAGCCCGATGAACTGGCCAGAGAGGGAAGCGAGGCCATGCTCGCCACTGATGGCGAAAAACTCTACATCGGTTTCCGTTTCGAGGAACCGGACATGGCCGGCATCAACGCCACATCCGGACCTGACACGGTGGATGTCTATAAGGATGATTGCGCCGAGGCTTTTATTTCCGGAAACAAGAACTCCTTTGTCCAGTTAATCGCAAATTCAGCAGGGCGGAAATACGCGGAAAGACATATCGGCGGACGGAATAACTCCGACTGGTTTCCATCGGACATTGATGATACGCCCCTGGTGTGGAAGGTGAAAACTTCGCGCACCGCAAACTCATGGTCTTGTGTGATGATTGTGAAACTTTCCGATATTCCCGGCTCTGAAGTCTCCGGCGACATGCCCGTCTATGTCAATTTTGCCAGACACCGCATTCGCAACAATATTGAGGAGAATCTCACCTGGACGCCAATTCTTGGCGAGACATGGTTTGCTCCGAAACGCTTCATCCAAGCCAGGCTTTCCGTTCCATCCGCCGTGACTAAGAATGCCAAGGCCAGTCCGCTCAACTTTACTAAACAGCTTGGAGCACCACTGGTATTTATGGCTGGAAAACCCGTAAAACTGGAATTAAAAAGCGACCGTTTTCAGCTTCCGTCAATCGTCATTTTTGAGGAGCGCGGAGTTACAATCGACAAAAGCGTTAAAAAACTTGTTCAGGAGATACCCGGCGGAGGGAAGCCAGCGAAGATCAAATTTGAGATCAACGCGCGTCCTTTTGAAGGAACGGATCTTTCAAGTCAGGAGCTTGCCGTTCTTGCAAGCCCGGAGGCATTCTCGCTATCTATTGGCCCTGATACGGTGAATATCTCCGCCCGGACTAAGGACGGAGTCCTGCGCGGAATTGCCAGCTACGTGCTCATGGCGCGGCGGACGGCGCTTTCCACGGCGGACAGCCTGCCGCAACTCCGTCTCTGTGATGCGCCGCGCCTTAAATATCGCGGGTTGCAGTCGCCTGATCTTGACCTTTATAACGTCAGGCGGACGGAGCGCGGGATCTCCGCCTATGACAAAAGCGTGATAGATATGGCATTTCTGCTCCGCTTCAACAAAATCCTGATCGCTGTTGACTCCTGGGGCGGCGCAACCCATTATCCATTCAACTCGGCGGACATTGGCGGAAGTGGTTCCACAAAGACGGAATGGCAGGAGTTGTTCGCATATGCCAGGATGCGTGGAATAGAACCTATCCCGTATCTCTCCTCCTGGGGCCGCATCCAGTATATAACGCGGAAACCGGAATACGCTAAATTTGCAGTTCCAAAAGCTCAAAGACAGAAAGGGCATACTGACGGCTACAGAAACCTTGACGTCGCCAATGACGAGGCCGTCAAGCTGATGCTTTCAATCCAGAAGGAGATTATTGACGACCTGAAGCCAGCCGCGATGCACATTGCTTTTGATGAGCTTAACTTTGGAGATATGGCAGCGACGGATAAAGCCCGCGCTAGAAACTGGAAAGATTCTGACTGGATTATAAACGCGTTAAACGTCAATGCCGATTTCCTCCGCGCAAATAAAGTCGAAATGCATGTATGGGGCGACATGTTTGACCCAGAGCAAAACGGCAAGGAAATCGATCTGTCCGGACCGGCTCTCCTGGCAAAACTGCCCAAAGACATGGTCATCTATGACTGGAAATATGAAGGCGGCGACGGCAAGGTTGATTCCATGCGCTTATATCCATCACTGAAAATGTTCTCGGATGCTGGCTTCCGTGTGGTAGGTACCCCATGGTTCGCTACTCTCAATGTCTCCGGCATGGCCAGATCGGCGCAAAAATACGGAGCAGAAGGCATCTGCGGAACTGAATGGATCGGCACGAAAATTACACAGTTCCCGCCGGAATTGCTGCGGTCGCTATCACTTTCATCCTGTCTCTCATGGTCGCCGGAGGATGCCGATCTGGACCAGATAACGTTCATTCCGGATATGCTTTTTAAGCTGGCCATGCCCTTGGATAAAGCATCGTACGCAGTAAAGCCGGACAGTTTTGTCCAGTCAGGAAGGCCGGAATCTGTGTCCGGCGAGTCCGAGTCCGCAGTTGAAATGGGTTTTGCCGCAAGCGACTCGCTCGCTTTTATGAATCGCACAGTCTATGGGGTTGATGGTGCGCAAGTTGTTCCGTTTAATGAAAACGGCAAGTTGACGCCTGTTATTGTCAAGGGCGGAAGTCGCGCCGTCGGCATTAAAATACCTGTCGGAATGAAGGCCCGCACTTTGAGATTTCTGCACGCAACAAACAGTCAGCCCGAAGTTAGCGGCAAAATGAATGCCAATCTGAAGCGGTTCAAGGAAACAGTTCCGGGTTCATACAAGATCAACTATTCCGATGGGACTTCAACTGTTGCCGTGTTGACTTTCCGGCAGGATGTCGGCGACAGCAACGACAGTTATTTAGGGATTGGCATGTATCCCGGGCTTTTCGGCAAGCTTAGCGGCGGCAGATTCTTCAATCTGCCCGTCTGGACGTGGCGGAACCAGAATCCAGATAAGGAGATTGCAAGTGTTGAGATACTTCCCGGCAACAGTTCAGGAATGGATCTGCTTGTTTTTGGAGTAGCCGTGGAACGGTATTAATGATGGGAAATTATTAAAAATAGTCGCGCTTAAAACAAAAGAACTGTTCATAATGATCACTGAATCAGCCTTGTGGATTGGAATGCCGGAATCTATGTGCGGATGTTCGGCTTCATTATTCCGGCATGGATTCAACATTGACCAGGAGATGCGTTGTGCCAGACTCAGCATCTGCGCCTCTATGTGATACATGATGTGTAACATCCGCGCCAAACTTTAGCTTTGGTGTTTTCGCTGCTTGAATATCGGGGGATATTTCGCGCCGCTCGCGCTTTTAGGTGGAAGTCAGGTTAAAAGCCGGCCGGGCGATCGGCGCACCCGTGTATTACGACTAAACCAGTTCTTGCTTTAACGCTTCAAGATTATTCCATCTGGCTTTGCGGCCGAAATCGGCATAGAAAGTGTTCTTGGCGGCGGCATCCTTGAAGCGCTTTGACCAGTCGCTGAGATAGCCTTTGCCTTCCGGCTGCAACAGCGTGTGCGCAAAGGCTATGGCCGCGCCTTCGACAAATATCTCAAGGTGAGGAGCCAGCGCGTCGCACTCAAAACTGTCAACCAGTTTCAGACCCGGCGCGTTCATTTCGGTGCCGGCAATTACCGGCAGGCCGCGCCGGGCGGCGGCGGCTATGATGCGGTTCAGTTCAAAGACTTTTTTCTTTTTGATTTCAGGATCGGCAAAATTCCAGTTGCGGTCGGGAATGATATTGAGCATGGCCGCGCCGTTGGCAATATGCAGATCAAGCAGCGTTTCCACATCCTGCTCCCCGGCGGAAGCCCCGTCGAGCCAGGCAATCGTCGGGAGCGCGCCGCAGGCTTTGACAAACGCATTCATTTCCGTCAGTGTCGGGAAAGACGCCGGGTCCGGCCTGGCGTAACCAACCCCGCCCTTTTTCATGGTTTTGGAGCGGATAAGCCCTTCCAGCTTGACCGGATTATCAACAATCCTGGCCGCTTCGGCGCCGTCAATGCCGAGTTTTTCCGCCCAGAACGCAGTTCTTGCCGCGGCATCGGTGAAAACGGCTTCGGCCTTGACCCTGTATGCCAGGCAGACATGTCGCTCGGTAACGTTGCCGTTGGGAGTAAGCGCCGCCGCGTCTTTGTCAAAATCAAGCACAACCGGTGTCAGATATGAATTAACCAGTTCCACAATCTGCCTGGTCCGTCCCGCCGCCTTGTCGCGCAGGCCGGACAGGAACCCCGCCGCGTCGCCGGAGGCATTGGCGGAAGCGAATCCCACGCCCATGTGATAGGCCACGCCAGGTTCGCCCGGAGAATTGATTTCTCTATCCGCGAGTTCCTTGATGAAAGCCCTGGTTTCAATTCCGCAGACCCCGCGGGTATTTAATTTTCTGGAGGCGCTTAAAAATTCATCAACTCCGTCCAGCACATCGAAATCAACAATGCCGGATGCAAACCAGCCGCTGCGGCAGCCCAGCCACGCAATATATGACGGCGAAAAGCCATAGCCGTTATAAGAATAGAAGGTGTGGCAGTGCAGATTGTGGGCTTCGGTCGGTTCGCTGCAATGCAGCTTGCCGGTATGCAGCAGATCAATAATTTCGGACAGGGCGTTTTTGCGTACTTTATAATCCAGACTGTTAAGCTCGGTCTCAAAACCGTTTATTTCATTTCCCATAATCATTATTATACCTCAAGAATTTGAATTTTAAAATAATCCGCTTAATATACCCGCGCTGCCCGGAATGACAAACCATTTTTCGGCACTGGATTGAGAAAACGATAAACTTCAGAATAAATGGCGCTTGCAGTAAAAATCTACAATAAAGAGCATATTATAACATTAAATGCGCCCAAGCCATAAAATCAGCTCGAAAAACGAGATTTGTAAGATTCCTTTATATTTTTCAGCTAATTTTCCATAAAATTGATAAGTTTTTGTTGATTTTGTTTTGCCATAGCTGGAAAGTATGCTAGAGTAGCTATAGAATTTCTTTAGTGAAATAAGGGAGAGTTATTAAACAGTCAAAACAGG
>CAIJKT010000506.1 GCA_903821255.1 uncultured Lentisphaeria bacterium
CACTCTTATTCACTGATTATCTGGATTGCCGGACTGATAGAATCCCCATTGGAACTGTCAATACCGTCTGCTTCTAAAGCAGTAGGTGCAAATCAAAGTCACCCATTTATCGCCGGAATAACGCTGTAAATAGCACCACAAAAGATGGTTACTGCTCAAAATGTTTTAATTATCGGCATAATTATTGAATAGACTTTTAAATGTGCTATATTATAACACGTTAATTATAAGAATACTGTAAATTAAGTGAGGTCTAATTGTTGCTACATACTTTGCTACATGTTGCAGGTGTTTACTGGCGTTGCCTGGTGTTGTTTTTTAGCTTAAATATCATATCTGAGTACAGTGAATTCCGCCTCCGGAGCAGAAGGCCGGGGGTTCAAATCCCTCCGGGCGCACCAATTTATGCAAAAAAATATGCAAAATAAAATTTGCATACTCGCCAATAGTAGCATATTTCAGCACACATTAAATTATTTTGATAATAGGTGCTGAAATGCCGGTCTACAAACAACAATCCAAAACGCAAGACGGACTCCTCAAAGAATCTGAGTTCTACCATTACCGCTTTATGATAAATGGCAAAAACCACAACGGCGTATGCAAGGGGTGTACAACCGAGGCCGATGCCAAAAAGTTTGAAAAAGACATTAAGGCCGAAGCTCTTCAACTGTCGAAGCAAAAGACGGTTACTGCTTTAGTGGAAAACTATCGTGACATCTTAACCGGCGGAACTCCCATACTGCTGGATGATGCTTATGAACTGTCTCTGAATAAAACCAGAAAGCGTCAACCATCGGAATCGCTTAAAAAAGCCAAGCGGATTTACTGGCTGGACTTTGTTTCTTTTATGCATGACAAATACCCGGATATCATCAAACTTGCTGGCGTCCAGAAAACCCATGCCGAGGCTTACATTAATCACCTGAGAACAAAAGGCCGGTTCAATCGGGAAATTACCTTTAAAAGTAAAAAGAAAACCTGTGCATACCAGTCCAAGGAGAAATTGTCACCACGAACCTGCAATGTTTACCAGCACACGCTGACGGAAGTATTCAATAAGCTGCGTTCTGACTCCGGCCTGATTCAAAACCCCTTTGATGATATAGAAAGACAGGACAATGAATATGAAAGCCGCGAGGCCTTCACTGAAAAAGAACTGAGCCTAATCAGGGACAACGCCAATGATTTCATACGGTCGCTTTTCAGCATCGGGATTGCCACTGCTTTGCGGGAAGGTGATATCTGTACTTTAAGGTGGTCAGAGGTGGACTTCAAAAATGATCTTATTACCAGGAAAATGAAAAAGGTCCGCCGGTCCGTAGAAATACCGATCATGCCGCCGTTGCGGACTTTCCTGTTAGAGCAGAAGAAGAAAACTGGCGATAGTGAATATGTGCTGCCTGAACATGCTGCAATATATGAATCAAACCCTTCAGGCATCAGCGCCAGAGTTAAGAAATTCCTTGAGGGCCTGAAAATCACCACTACGAGAAAAGTTGAAGGTCGTGATCGCGCGGTCTCTATCAAGGATGTCCACAGCCTCCGCCATTCATTCTGTTATTACGCTGGATATTATGAGGTTCCGCTTATGATTGTCCAGTCCATCGTCGGCCACATGACCCCGGAAATGACAAAGCATTACCAGGCACATGCGACCCGAGAAGCTAAGCGTCAAAAAATGCTTCAGATGCCTGACTTTATGGGACTATCTGGAGTGAATGTAAAGGCATTGCCTGCGTCTGAGATCGACCAACTGAAGGCGCAGCTTATTGACCGCGTCAACGCCGTAAATAATATCGACTCAATCAACGCGGCACTGGCAGTTCTGAAAGATTAACGTTTTCAGTGAGGCGCGGCGTCTACAAATTTCATTAACTGGTTTTCTGTCTCCATAATCTGTTTTTTAAGCCTTTTTACGCCTTTTTAGCTGTTTCACCTTAAAAACATCCGGTTTCCCTGGCATAATATACGGGCTTCCTTTCCTCCACTCGCTCCTGCTTAAAACGATTCATTTCCCGGGCATAATAAATGATAGAGACATTTAGCTCCTACCCTGTTATTACGGCCTCACCGGCCGCCAACAACCATTGGTGGCCGCTGCGGGCGCATTGCCCCTGCCTGGCCGCCTATTACAAGAGAGGTGTAAAATGAGTCCAGCAGCAGCCTTGATTCTCGAAATGCAGATTTACCCCATCATCCGGAACACCATCCACCGTAAGGCCCAACCGATAGGCTCCGAAGATTATCAGGAACTCGTCCAGGACACCACCGTCACGGCGGCGGCAATGATCGACGCCTATGGAGAGATCCGGTAAAAAACCGATCCCCAATAGCATCGCCTATTACAGCATCCAGCGTACCAAGTCCGGAAGGCGCTCCTATGGTGACAGCCGCACCGATGTGATGAATCCCGGCTACCAGATGGATAACGAGGCGCCGTCTGCTCCATGCAGGCCCCGGTCGGCGGGGAGGATGAGGACGTTACCGTCGGTGACATGATCGCGGCCAGAACCGAAGACATCGCCGCCAGAGTACTCCGGGAGATCGACTGGGATGCTTTCATGCAGACCCTTGACGCCAGGAAGCGCGTGATTGTCAAAGAGCTGATGGTCGGCGGCGGAACCGGCGACATCGCCAGACGGCTGGCGGTCACTTCGGCCAGGATCGTCCAGTTGAAACGGGAGATCGGTCAGGCCGTCCGGAAATTCATGGGTGATGCCATCCTCGTAGATTCCGTCAGCGAGTCCGTCTGGCAGCGGGATATCCGGTGCCTCCGGGAACGGAACGAGTGGAAACATACGAAGATCGACCGCATCGACGATCCTGAACAGGTGAACATTACTGAAGCTATGTTCGGCTGATTCAATCACGGATGCCGGAGCGGATAACAGAACTCCGGCGTTCTCCGACAATGAGAAGAAATAAATGGTCTTATCCGGCTGCTGGGATAAGACAATAACTATTTAACCGGGCACGGCACTGATGCGTCTTTCAGGAAACTAGCGTTTACCCAAGGGAATCGCGCAGAAAGTACCGTCGCCCGTCTTATACCACAGGGAAATTTTTCCCTTAGGTTAGAACGGCCAGTCCACATTACCCATGCGTCTTTTTAGATAATAACCGATTGTCGAGGGTAAAAGCTATCGGATGAAAAACCGCACAATCGAAAACTGACAATATTCAATACCAAACTTACGGGGTCGGCGGAGGCTGTAACATACTTCGCACCCCGTATTTTTTGTCCCTAAAAACATAACTGAAAGGCTGTCCCGCGATCCATGCCTATCTGAAACTGCGCCAACCGCTTCCGGTCGCCAAACAGCGCACCCCCGGCGGACCAAACCAGTTATCATCAGAACAACCCGACGCTAACAGCACTTTGCCACCACCGAATTAAAATTTAACTGAAAAACTTTTAACTCCCTGCTTAATTTGTCCGCCGGGAGCTAGGAATTCTATTGTTTGTCGGCGGAATCGGGACATTCTAGATCGGCAAAATTGGGACATTTTAAATCGGCGCTGACACCAGCACTTCGTCCGCGCCTGTATCGAATGCAGGCTTGACGGGCGGCATTGTCATCATCTGTCAGCAGCCGTACATCCGGTAACGATGCTGGACATTTCCAACTTTCTGGTCATGATGTTCAAAAAAGCAGAATCCTGTAACGCCTTCAATATCGGTTTGAATATAGATTTTCATAATATAATCTTCCCTATCAAGCTTAAACTTCATGCAGTTTAACAATGCGTCTTTCATGAGCCGATTTAATCGCTGCGAAAGCTACTCTGGTTGCCATCACCGCGTCATTTACCCCGCAGACTTCACCGCGCAAACCGTTAATTTGATCAATGAAATTACTTAAGGCATGACTGTGCCCCTTATCCGGCTCGGCGGTAAATTGCAGTAACTGGTCACCTTTTTCCTCCGCGTCTTTGCAGGCGGCTGCCTTTTTTTCCAGCCATCCGTAGATTCCACCGCAAGTTCCAATATCGGGATGCTTGTCATTAGTAAACGGAAATTTTATGATTTGCGGCGCTCCTGGAATCCCGGCAGTGCGAATTTCGCACATATGATCGCAAACCACTACGCTGCCGTTGCCCATCATTTCATAGAGCTCTTTCGGATAACCAAAAGAACCGTTACCGCACATATTCAACGCAGCTATTTCTCCGCCTGCATATTTAATAATTATCGCATGATTAAGCATTCCAGTTTCCATGGCAAATACTTCTGCAGGAGCGGAACCCATGAACCAGCTGCACAAATCGGTGAAATGTGTCATTTCAAAAAGCATCGGACCGTGCGGGGCCTGTTTTTTGTCAAACACCCAGCGTTTCCATGAATACCAGTCGTCGTTGATGCGGACATTCATTGAGGCAATACCATCATCATCGCGTTTAGGACGGTCAGGTTCGCGGTTCCAGCGCCATACCGGGTGCGCTGGATTTTCCATTTGCGAACGGAAAATACGATGTGCTTCAATCATTGCAGGACTGTTCCGGCGGTTGTGACCGACACAGAATGGAATTTTGCGCTCATTTACTACTTTTTGAATCTTATAGACTTCTTCAAGGGTGGTCGCCAGCGGTTTCTCCACATAAACTGGCTTTCTATATTGTGCGGCAAACTCAATTACCGGGAAGCGCAGTTTTTCAGTGGTGGCTAAGCAGATTGCATCAACTTCCTGATTGGCAATAACAGTTTTCCAGTCTTTAGCAATATTCTGTGCGCCAAATTTCTCCCGGCAAATTTTCAGCGCTTCGTCAGACAGATCGCAACAGGTATGTAATACTGCTTTTCCTGAATTCGCGATATTAGGAATATGCTGCCCCTGCGCCAGAGCGCCGCAGCCGATTACCGCCATTCTCAGCTTTTTCATTTTCATAAAAATCCTTTTATTCAAAAATATTGTTACTCAGTTCCATTTGAACATAATCGTCAGATTTTCAAAATCAGGGGATGATGATTTCAAATAAGCTTCTGCATGGGCCATAAAAGAAAAACTGCAGTTGTCATGCATGGTAAGGCGCATTTTCTATTTTGGTCAATAAAGAATCTCCTCCCGTCCACCCTATCCCCATCGCAGAGCGACGGGGTATTACGGACGGACTCCCACGCCATGCTGGCAGCCGGAGATTCGCAAACAAAAACTAATACATAAAAAAACAAAGCCTGCCAATGGTCGGGTTATTTACCCAATGAAGATTAGAGGCTTGACAATATAAGGCTGTAGGTGACTGAAGTGCGCATTTTTTTAAAGCCGACTTTCTCATAACTGGCACGTGCTTTAGAGTGACCTTCATCCTCATAGCCGGTGAGGACAATTGCATATTTCATCCCATGCATTTGGAAGATTTTCAGAACCTCGTTGTGTTGAGCTGAACCGATGCCCATCCCCTGGCAGTCCGGAGTCACAGCATTGTTGCAGATTTCGCCAATCCCGGTTTCTTTGTTCATCTCAAAAGTAGAAAAACCGACTATTTTGCCGTTGAGTTCGGAGACCAGTACCGTATCCGGATATTTTTCGGCTTTGTCCCGTACCTGGCGCGCTTTTTCAGCCTGCCAATTGCGGCTCAGGCGTCCGGCAAGATCATCGTCGCCGATATACTTGCGATAGCCTTCATGAATGCTCTGCCATGCATTGACCGCAATTATACAGATCATTTCAATATCGCCGGAAGAAACCGGTCGGATGTTAATTTCTTTCATTTGATTGCTGTTCCTGTTTTGTAGTTTGAGTTGACCATCGAAAATACGGTCCGCACTTTTTGCAATGCGATTGTAATGGATGCTTTTATATGCTTCGACATTCGAAATCCGTTTTTTGGACAAGTTACTGACTCTATGAGAATCACCCGATCTTCGAAAACGGCATCACCCCCCGCCCCATCTCCTTGCGCCAGTGCCGTTCATACTGCGCAATATCATCTCCGAATTCCTGACCCGTGAAATGCCTGATCAATCCCAGCGCGCGCCCCTGGATTTCGGCCGGACATTTGCCGTAATTCTTCAGCAGAAGATCAAACTGCCGCCCGCATTCCAGATACTTGTCGAGAAGACCCATATCCGGTTTTTGCCGCGTCCCGTCAAGTGCGGCTTGAAGCTCAGCAACGGTTTCAACGCCCACAACGCTGGTATCAATTGACGATTGTCCCGCGAGCCATCCGAAATTGTTGACCACCGCCGTCTGCCAGTCCGCATCCGGCTCCCCAAACGCCATGAACGGAATCCCGTACTGGAACCAGTTGAGCGCCTTCATGGCGACACAGCCTGTCTTTCTTTTACTGAGAATCTCCAGAAGTTCCTTCAGCACGCCGAACTGACCGCCCCAATTATTCGCCACGGCAAAGTTATAAGGAAACATGGCAACATCTATGGGAAGGTCACGTTTCATGCAGTCAAGCAGGATCGCATGATCATGACATGAGACTCCCAGAAACCGGAACTTCCCCTCTTCCTTTAGCCGGACGTATTGATCAACAACATCATCAAGCGCCTGGTGGTTGTACCCGTGCTCAATCGAGCAGAGCATGAAGATGTCAAAATGATCGCTTCCCAGCAGCTTCAGGCGCGCATTGAGTTCCTCGCGTACAAAGCTTCGCTTTGAAAGGGGTTGTTCAGCGTACCGGCGCACCACGTCGATGATCATGCCGTTTATCACCATGACATTGCGGGTTTTCAACTGCGACATCCAATGTCCCAGAGACTGCACCTCTTCGATGTAGGTAGTGTCGAAGTAATTGACCCCGCAGTCAAGAGCACGGGAGATCACGTCGCGGCGTTCGGGGTTCATTTCGGTGAACCGGCTGTTCTTCAGGTTGCCGTTGTGACCCCAGCGGTATTCGTGGCCGCCGAGTCCCAGGGCAGATACGTTCAGCCCGGTGTTTCCCAGAACTTTGAACCGCATGAAACTCCTGCAGATGTTACAATCCGGCTTTGCGTCCGGCTTTTTCATTGAAATCTCCCGTTTTTCAGGTCTTTGCCGCATCATTGAAATGTACGATTGCCGTGGAGTATGCCAACTTTACGGCATTCGCGCCCGGGATGGGAACCTGTCAAGTTTGCTGAATCATCGAAGACGATGTGCAACGTTGGCGCATTAACAAATTTTTCCTTTCAGAAAACTCAAGATTGCACTTCGCATTTCTGCATTTTCTTCATGTTTCAAATTGAATTTTAATAATTTCCAGTTATCCGCAGCCCCAAGATCCCGATATTTTTTCTTTAAAACATTATCAATTTTGTTCAAGCCGTCTTCCGGAGTAAGCCGGTCAAAAATTCCCGCCGTTGCTAAATGCGCACGGGGGGCGATCAAGCTGTTAATCGAAGCAGTGTCAAAATATTTGCCTCTTCACCAGAATTCGTGGGTAAAGGTTGGTTCCGGGAGTTCTCCGAGTTGATGGTATAAGCATATTTTAGCGATTTTAATGGTTCTGAAGCCAAAAGATTTTCTGATGGTCAAATTTATTTTTCTGTTAAACCCCTCTACAATCCCGCTGTTAAACTGCTTTTTTGCCCG
>CAIJKT010000507.1 GCA_903821255.1 uncultured Lentisphaeria bacterium
CACCCATATCCCCCGTTACAATCGAAAAATAAGGAAAGCGCCTCGCGCCGGTGACTATTCATCGAGCAACTGGTGACACGACGGCTGTTGGACTTCTTCAATTTTTAAATTTTAGTTTCATTCTTTTTTGCTGAAGCCGCTGAAAAGGTGTTGACAAAACACATTTCCGGATATATAATGCTTAGTAGGATCTGCAAGGAATAAAAACACCTGATTGAAAGTGTTGACCAATAAAAATAAAAGCAGATGCCTGGAAGGCGATCACATCAGTTGAAGGTCGTATTACATAGTAAATTGTGTCACATGGTTATTTGAAGAATCTGATCGCCTTCCTCTTTTTCTAGCTGTAGTCAACTGCGTTTAGCAGACAACACTCAATCCAGTACCGCTGCGCATTCCAGAGAAATTTTAAAATTCATTGCTTGAAGTATTTTTGTCGATATTATATGCGGAAACCATTCACCTTAATGGTGAATGGCATCCCGATACAGTTACGATTATTCGGCTGGTTTGAAATCTACGATCTGGAGCTGCGGTTTCTTGTCATTGTAGTAGGTATTGAGCTGCGGCATGGCCAGAATATCCCACATCCCATGATCAAAAGTATCCGGAATCTGGTTGAATGCGATGAATTCGATCTGAGAATTGTTGAAGTTCTTGAAAACGCCCCGGATATGCTTGTTGCCGACCTGGGTGCTCTTGACCAGTTGCAGGCTGTTGAAACGGTAGATCGGCTTGGGATTGCTGTGACCGAACGGAGCAAGACTGTCAATCATGTCGAAAAAGCCGGTGCTGAGTTCTTCCAGCTCCACGGCGCCGTCATAAGATATATTTTCCTGCAAGTCTTCAATCGAGAGCAGTTCACGCACACGGGCTTCAAGCGCTTGATAGAACGGTTTGATATTAGAGGACGCAAGGCCGATTCCGACAGCCATCGGGTGTCCGCCATAGCGGACGAGGAGATGCGAAGCTTTGCCCAGCACTTCCACCAGATTGAGATTGCCGATACTGCGTCCGGATCCGTATGCTTCTTCGCCTTGAATTGTCAGCACGATGGCGGGACGGTTATAATCGCGGGCCAGCCGCGAGGCCACAATGCCGATAACGCCCTGATGCCATTCTTTGCCGGCGACCAGGATGGAATAGCAGTTGTTCAAATCAATATCCCGCTCAATCTGCAGTCTGGCTTCTTCAAAAATTTCCTGCTCTTTCTCCTGGCGGATGCTGTTATACTTTTCCAGTTGATTGGCATAATGATAGGCTTCGACAATGTTGTCGGCTTCAAGCAGGTGCAGCGCGGTATTGGCATCGCCAACCCGGCCGGCGGCATTGATCCGCGGGGCCAGTTTAAAAGTGATATCCGACGGAGTCAGGTCGGCCTTGAGTTTGGATGATTCAATCAGCGCCCGGATGCCCGGACGGAATTGTTTCTTCAATACTTCAATGCCGTGCTTGACCAGAATGCGGTTTTCGCCCAGCAGCGGCACGATATCGGCTACGGTGCCGAGCGCGACGTAATCAAGCACGTCTTCCAGCTTGGTAGTGAAGCCGCCAAGATTGTTTTCGCGTCCGTATTTAATAAATGCGTGAGAAAGTTTGAAGGCGGTACCTGCGCCCGAAAGCACATGCAGATCCTGCAGTTCCGGATAAATCTTCGGATTGATGATCGCCAGAGCCGGCGGCAGTTCCGCGCCGGCTTCATGATGATCGGTGATGATGGTGTCAATGCCCATCTTAACCGCTTCGATCACGGCGTCATTGCTGGTGATTCCGCAATCCACGGTAATCAGCACCTGGCATTGCTTGCCGATTGCGGCAAAAGCTTTTTTCAGCGATTCCGGGGTGAAACCGTAGCCGTCGTCAAAACGGTGCGGAATGAACGAATGAACTTCGGCTCCGTTTTTGCGCAGAATCAGCGACAGCAGCGCCGTCGCGGTCACGCCGTCGGTGTCGTAGTCGCCGTGTATAAGAATCGGTTCGCGATTTTTAACCGCGTCCCAAAGTCTTGCAGCCGCTTTTTTAATCCCTGGAAACCGGTAAGGGTCACTAAGTTCGTTCAGCTTCGGAGTCAAAAAACTGTTAATTCCGCTCTCCTCGATCCCGCGGGATGCGAAATAGAGCGCGATCGGGCGCGGAAACGAAAATTTCCGCATTATCGCATCAACTGAATTTTCCAGATTTTGACAGGCTG
>CAIJKT010000508.1 GCA_903821255.1 uncultured Lentisphaeria bacterium
ACTGACCTCCATTTCGATCCCAATGCGGCGGCGGAAGCACAGTTCGGCCATGAAATCGCCGGCACGGTGCTGGAGACCGGTGCCGCGGTCACCAACGTCAATCCGGGCGATCATATTGTTCTTGATTCAGCGACCCCCTGCGGTTTCTGCGCGCAATGCAAGAATGGCAGACAGGAGTTGTGCACTGATATTAAAAGCATCTGGTTTGTTCCGAGTTTCGGTTTCGCCGAAGAAGTGATCGCCCCTGCAATCAGTGCGGTACCCAATCCCGGGCTTGACCCGGCAGTCGCCTCAATTTCCGAACCGCTCGGTGTGGCCATTGACATGCACCGCCTGGCGGACATTGGCATTGGCAGTCATGTTGTTGTATCCGGCCTGGGGCCAATCGGATTGATGGCGTTGCGTCTGGCAAAGCTGTCCGGCGCGGAAAAAATCTATGCCTGTGATGTGTCCAAAGCTAAAGCCAGACTGCAGGTTGCCCGTGATTTCGGGGCTGATGAAATCATCGAAGTGGATAAAACTCCGCTGGCGGATTACAAATTTGCGGTAAAACCGGACCGGTTCATGGTCAGTTCGCCGCCGGTTACTCTGCCCGCAATGTTCAAGATCGCGGCTAAAGGCGCAATCATCTCGTTTATCGGCATCAAATTCGGCGACGGCGCGACAATCAGTTTCGACGCCAATGACTTTCACTTCAAGAAATTACAGCTGCGGGCATCTTTCGCCTCGCCTGCCATGTTTACTCCGCAGGCGCTTAATCTGCTCAAAACCGGCGCGGTGGACGGCCACCGGCTGATCTCGCACCGGTTCCCGCTGGACAAAATCGGGGATGCCCTCGTCTGCGCGAGAAATGTAGAGGAAGCCATCAAAGTGGTTGTCACTCAGTAAAGAGGCCCTATGACCGGCAAAGAGCGAATGTTGAATGCGTACCGGGGAATATTTTCCGACCGGATAGCGATTGCTCCGGAATTCTGGTATTACTACCCTGCTAAATTGCTTGGCGTGGACATGATCGAATTTCAACGTGAAGTGCCCTTTCACACAGCGTTGAAAACAACGTTTGCCAGGTTTGGCTGCGAGGGGTGGGGTATTGCCTTTTTTGAACAGCAAAATGATCGTATTTCGGTCAGTTCTGAAGAGAAAAATGGCGGTGATGGCACTCTGGAAGTTAAACGAGTCATTCATACGCCGGCGGGCGAGCTGACTTCGCGAACCATTTTCTCTAAAGACGAGCCTTGCTGGGAGCTGGAGCGGCCGGTTAAGGAACTGGAACGCGATCTGCCCGCCTGGGAGCTGGTGAATTTCAGCAGTGATCCTGAAAATATTATTATTGCGCCGGCGGTCAAGGCGTGGGAGGACGTGGGAGACAGTTATCTGCTGGAAGGCTGGCTGGGGGTGCCTTTTTTTGACTTTTTCGCCGGTTCCCGCGAAGGCGGCTTTGAAACTGCAATATTCGATTTCATGAACCCTGATTTTGCATGGAAACTGCGGGAACTTCAGGAGAAATATATTGAACAGATGAGGTGGCGCATCAGTTATCTCTGCGAAAACACTCCGTTTGAGAGTTTTGCGCTCGGATGTTCATGGAGCTGCAATTCCCTGATCGGGCCGATGCTGTGGCGGGAATGGGACAAACCGGTAATCAAGGCGGTGGCGGATATGCTGCATCGCTATGGGCGGCTGCTGCATATTCACTTTCACGGTAAAGCCATGGACACGGTGGCGGATTTTGCGGAAATTGGAATTGACTGCGTCTGTCCGTTCGAGCGTCCGCCCGGCGGTGATATCACCGGACTTGAAGGACTTCGCACGGTAGAA
>CAIJKT010000509.1 GCA_903821255.1 uncultured Lentisphaeria bacterium
ATTTTATTGAAAGAACAGAAAAGCGAAACAGCGAGAGAGCAGAAAAACGAGACGGGGACGGTTTATAAAACCGACAGTTTGCAGCAGAATTTTGCCGAAGTTGCTGAAAAATGCATTCCCGCGGTAGTCGTCATCCGCACCGGCCGCGGCATTCACGGCCATCCGGCCTATTCCGACCCTCGCGAGGAGCTGTACAATTACTTTTACGGCGAAAAAGCGAGCGGGGGAAAAGTTCAAACCGGCCAGGGGTCGGGGTTCTTCATCAGACCTGATGGTTATATTCTGACTAATTACCATATTGTAAACGGGCAGGATTATTTCACGATTGTACTCGCGGACGGGCGCGAATTCGAAGCCAAAGTCATCGGGGCCGACCCGTTATCCGATCTGGCATTGCTCAAAATAAATACGGCGGAGAAGTTTCCTTGTCTGGAATTCGCCGATACCGATAAATTAAAAACAGGCCACTGGGCCATTGCCATCGGTGCACCGTTCAGCCTCAGCCATACTGTTACCGTTGGCATTGTAAGTCAT
This sequence comes from uncultured Lentisphaeria bacterium, assembly GCA_903821255.1. Next base: position 535 of record CAIJKT010000509.1, read on the forward strand.
AAAAAACGGACCGTGGGCTTGAATGTCCATGAGAATTTCATTCAGACTGACGCCTCAGTCAATCCGGGCAACAGCGGCGGACCGCTGCTGAACCTGGAAGGCAGGGTTATCGGCGTCAATGATTTCATTATCTCCCCGTCCGCCGGCAACATCGGCCTGAGCTTTGCGATTGACGGAAACCTTTCGAAAAAAATTTCCGGCGAACTGATGGCGCACGGCAGGATTGAACGTCCCTGGATCGGCATTTCCATGGCGGAAATCTCCGCGCAGCACAAGAAAATGCTTAATCTGAAATCCGGAGTCGCCGCGGTCGAGGTTGTCCGCGGCGCGCCCGCGCACCGGGCCGGAGTCAAAGCCGAGGATGTAATTGTGACGGTTGACGGCAAATCGGTCAATCAGCCGTGCGACGTGCAGAACGCGATCCTGGACCATAAGCCGGGCGAAATGATGAAAATGACTCTTTGCCGTGATAATCGAATGCTCGATGTATCGGTGCAGACTGAAGCAATGCCGGCAAAGAGATTTATCAATCGCTGACAAAAGTCCTCTTCACCCGCAAGGGAAGCAGAACATACTCGAAAATAATTTTTGAAGAGAGTGAGCCGCGTGCTGACTTTTCCCGGAACTACGATTGCACGAATGGATCCGTAAGCGAAATGCAATACCTCCGCTCTATCCAGCGCACTAAGAGTATTACAATATTTTCCAGAGAAATACTCTAGCGGATGATTATTTCAATTGACAAAACATGATTCCGCCAGTATAATAGTACCAGCTAAGTGACATCTACATGATGTCGCTTAGTCATAAAGCAAAGGTAACTTATGATAGAAACAAAATATATAGAATTAAGCGGCAAAATTGAAGATGGAATAAAGAAAGGCATCTGGAAAGGCCGTTTGCCGGGAATTGCCAAATTGAGCCGGGAATTGAGTGTAGACTCGGCGACAGTATTGAAAGCATTCAGAGTACTGGCCAACAAAGGGCTGTTAACAATACAAGGCACCAGGGGAACATATATAACACCACATTCAAAACGCCCCCAGCATAAAGTCATAGGATGCATCGGGCTTAAACCGGACAATGTTATTTATTCCGCTGAATTTGAAGAAATGGAAAAGGAGGCGGCAAAAAGAGGATATAACATAGTGGGGCTTGCACATGGCCGCAAGCTTTTTGCGCAGGGGATGGATATTCTGCTCAAATTCCCATTTGACGGATATATTTTTATGTATTCAAGCTTAACTGCGGAAATAGCAGCATTCCTCCAGGAAAACGGAATAAATTTTGTGTCCTCCAACAAGCCTGTCAATGCAGAAAATGTAAATTGCGTGGATTTTGCCGCGGAAAAAAACTTTGAAAAAGCCATGAAATATTTTATTGAACAGGGCCATCGGAGAATCGCATATTTCGACTTCTACAATCCGAACTATCCGACCTACAATTACCGCGAAAGAATGCTTAATACTTATAAAAAGGTAATGGCAGAGGCATGTCTGCCATTTGATGAATCGCTTTTTATCATGCAGGAAGTAGAATATGAGGAGATACATGAGAAACAGTTTCAGAAAGCTTATGGACGTGATTGCGTTAAATCACTGAATAATAATAAACCGACAGCCGTTTTAACCCACCTTGCCATGGGCTATGGCGTGCTTGAAGAAATAAACAATAATAATTTAAAAGTTCCCGATGATCTGTCGATTATGGTTTATAATAGCAGGTTTTATAATGATGATGATGATTTTTTTACAACGCTGTATTTGGATCACAGGAAAAAATCATTGCTTGCAGTGAACTTGCTGCTGGATTTGGTCAATGATCCCTGGGAAGGCGCAAAAATGGAATTGCTGGAAAGTGAAATCATCACAAAGAAAAGCACGGCTATAATTTAAAGGGAGCAGGAATTGCAAGCCAGAATGAAGTTCTTTTCCGAGAAAGAATTTCAATTGAACTTTTACAAAACAAGGCGGTAAAATGGCGAAGACGGACTATCTCATTGAAAATCATGATCTTTCATTGTCTGATTGGGGCCCCTATGCCGGAGAGCTTTTCGGCCTCTCGCATATCGCAGATAAAGCCAAAGGACACAGAGTTGATTTTTTCATGACGCCGGGAATGTTCCGGCGGGAAACATTTCCTCCGGACACTCTCCGCGAATGCGGCTTGTCTTTATGGGAAGCCGCCCCCGATCTGCATTATTACTGCTACCGTCAGCAGTTAATTGCCAAAGATCAGATTTATTCTGACATAAGCTACTCGAACATAACGGAGAATTGCTGGCTTGCCCGGTGTGAATTTGTCAATAATACCGGGCAGATCCGGGACACAACATTAGAGATTTATGGCGGACTGTCTCCAAATCGAAGTGGCGCTGTCATTCCGCAATTACCTGAAGGGGCAGTCTGGCTTAATGCGGTTCAGCATAAGAAACTTGAATATGCAGTGAAGCGTTTCAGCGATTCTCTGACATGGGATGGCTGGCGGCGGGGCGAAGAGCTTTGTCCCGGCACGGTAACCGGTTATGCCGTCGGCAACGGTTTCTGCGCGAAAAAAATGCCGGAGAATAAAGCCTTTGGCTACGATGCCGATGACCGGATATTTTTCGACTGTCCGGTAAGCTGTGACAGCGGAGTCGTGATTTTACGTTACAAAATGTATGCCGGTACGCAAATCGAACTTGAAGTTGACCATGCCGGATTTTGTAATAAAGTTTGCCTTGCGGGCAATGGCGATTTTACTGAAACGGTTATTTATCGGGGGAAATTGACCGAAGGCGCCGAATTGATGTTTCATTCGCGGGGCGGCGTGGAAATGTGGCTGGACGGTCTGATGTTCGGCCCTGTCGCCAATTCAGGTGAATTTAAAATATCACAGGCGGAATATCCCAATGAACCGGATTTTTCCATAGGCGGCGACAAACAATCAATGTTGCTGAAGTTTCCGATGAGTGACGGTTGCTACGGCTTATGGTGGAGTTCGTCCCAAAGTGTTCCCCGGACATTTTATACCGATGATATTGTTCGCAGTCTGTCTCACGGTTATGCCACGCGCAATCCGTATTGTACCGCCTTGCGGCATGATGCCGGTCTGCAAAAATTCGCCGGCATCTATATCATACCGATTAATTTGGCAGCGAATGACCGGGTGGTGATTTATGCGATTATCAATCGCGGCGCTTCTGCGATGGAATGCGAGAGGGTGTTATGTGCGCTGGACCGTTCTGACACTGCATTGGAGGCAATTTACCATCGGGAACGCGCACGCCGCATCAATTGCAGTACAAACGCGAATGGAGAACGTTATCAGCTTAGCCAGCAACTGATGGCTGCCACGGTTTTTTCCAATGTCACTTTCCCCGTATACACCAAAGGCCGCTTCGTCAAACATCATACCCCGGCGCGTTATTATAATTCATTATATACATGGGATTCCGGTTTTACCGGACTGGCGCTGAATGAATTCGATTCAACCCGGGCGATTGAGAGCTTGAACACCTACGTTACTGAACCGGGCGATGAAGAATCGGCTTTTATTCTCCACGGTACGCCGCTGCCGGTTCAAAGCATTTTGTATCAGGATATTTATAATTTTAATCACGATTCCGAAATCCTGGCCTTTTTTTATCCCAGACTGCGGCAATATTACCGTTTTCTGGCAGGGCATAATTCACTTTCGACTACGCGGATTAAAGGAAGCAATCTTCTAGCCACATGGAATTATTTCTATAATTCCGGCGGATGGGACGATTATCCCCCTCAGTGGGAAATATACAAAGGAAATTTAAAAGGGATTATTGCTCCGGCAGTTTCCACCGCGTATGCGATCCGCTTCGCCAAAATCCTGCGTTCTGCCGCACTCAGGACCAGTAACAATTCTGATTTATCGGAATATGACTCAGACATTGCCATGTTCAGTAAAGCCCTACAGCAATATTCCTGGGACGCCGAAGCCGGGTGTTTTAGCTATGTTTGTCATGATGCAAAAGGTCGTCCCGCCGGATTTTTCCGACATAAATCGGGGCTGAATTATAATTTGGGCATGGATGGCGCTACTCCGTTGTCAGCCGGAATCTGCACGAAAGAGCAGCAGGAAAAATTGTTTGGATTGCTGAAGTCCCTTTTGAGCCCTGCCGGTTTATCCACGGTATCAACGACCGTACCATATTATCGTGCCGACGGCTACTGGAATGGTTCAGTATGGATGCCGCATCAATGGCTGTTCTGGAAAGCCGCACTGGATTACAACCAGGCGGATTTTGCCCGTAAAATAGCCGATACGGCATTGGACATCTGGAAGCGGGAAGTTGATGACTCTTATTACTGTTACGAACACTTTTCCAATCATACCGGGCGCGGCGGCGGAAATCATGCTTTCGGCGGCCTGTCCAGCCCGGTTCTAAAATGGTTCAATGCATATTTCCGTCCCGGCCGCCTGACTGGCGGGTTCGACCTTTGGATTGACGCCGAAGACAAAAAGGAAAATAAACGAACCTTTAAATTGCAAATTGACGGCAACCCCGGAGATAAATGTAATGTCCTTTATGTTGAAGATATGCCGGTCAGACAAATTACCTATCAGGGCAGAAATGCCGACGCTGTCAGCCCGCGCCCCGGCTTATGGGAAATTACTCTCGAAAAGGGCTCTGGCGGAGAGCTGAGCATAGAATATGTCCTGTAGCAAATGCAATAGGATAAATCAGTTTGGGCTGCATGAGGAAACAGCGTTAAAGGTGCTAAAGGAGGTGCTGAATAATGATAAACAGATTAACAGAATTTTAAATTAAAACTTGCCATTGCGAGAGGAGAATGTGATTATGAGTAAAAAAAATTTTACGCTTATAGAATTATTAATTACGATAGCCATTATCGCTATTTTATTTTCTATTATGCTTCCGTCTCTCCAGAAGACCAGAGAGTACGCGAAAGGCATACAGTGTGCCAGCAACTTGAAACAGATAGGTGCGATGCTGTCAGGTTATACCTTTGACTATAACAGTTTTCTGCCCACGCCGAATGGCAATAGCGGATTGGCAATGGGGATGGGACGTTACTGGCCTGACCGGATTTCTTCCAATCGGATGTTGATTAATGATTATCCGACTTGGCGCAAAACCCATCCTGTGTTCTGGTGTCCGTCCGACATCGCGGGAATTGAAGATGGAACAACTAACAATCTCGCAAGTTATACATTGGTAGCTGTGGATGTTAATAAAAGTTCAAGCTGGACCGAAGTCAAGCTTTCCAGGATCAGGGATTTTTCAGGACTGGGTCTCGTAGTGGATGCGTGGGGCATATTAAACCAGCCAAACTACATGGTGGTTGATGTTGTGCATGGCGGCGATTCAAGAAAAGTCGTACGGACAAGGCACTCCAGTACCGCGGAAATCCTTTTTGCAGATTTTCATGTTGCAGCCAGGAAAGGAGTCAGAAATGATTCATGGACCCAGACCTTTGATCTGCGCTATCATTAATTAATTGGTTTGCCGTCGGCGTCCTGGGGTTGAGCAGAACTGCGCCAGTTGATTTCAGAAATATTTACTGTCAAATTTTTAATTATGCACATAAGGGGGAAACATTATGAATATAAATTGGCCATTGAAGGCGGTTTCGGCTCTTGCAGCCTCCGCTGTCCTTGCCTGGGCGGCATGTCATGCGGATGCGGCCGCCGGAGAAACAGAAAACGTGGCGAATATGAAAAATTTCAAGGCAGATAAAACCAATGAAGGTTGCAGTATAAAACAACTGAACGGATATCCGGCTTTTTATTTGGACGGCAGGCCCAGGCCGCTTATCATCTACAGAGATCACCATCCTTTGAAACATATAGAAACTGTAAAGCAATTTTTGAATAATGGAATTAACATTACCACGCTGTCCATAAGCGCGGCAGCCTGGGCGGCGGCAAAGGACAAAAATTCTTTCTATAAAGCCGTCGACAAGCAAATTAATGAAATTCTCGAAAAGTCCCCCGACATTCTTCTTATGATTCTGCTTTCCACAACGGTCGCGGAAAAAGCAGATTTATACAAAAACAATATTGAGGAAGCAACCGTCTGGCCGCCTTTCACCAGGAATAATAAACAAAGCGACATGGCCAAGGGAGACCGGCTGTCCGAAGCATCCTCGCTTTGGCAACAGACGATAGCAGAAGGCGTTTTCAATATTGCCGGTCATGTAAAGAATTCAAATTATTCAAACAGGATCGTTGGATATCTGCTTACCGGACCTCCGGGTGAATGGACTGACTGGTACGATTTCAGCGGCCCCGCCTTGAATGAGTATAAAAAATGGCTGAAATTAAAATATTCCACAGTACAGGAGTTGCGGAATTCATGGCATGACGGGAATGTAACATTTGACAACGTCGGACTTCCTGGCTGGGAACCCTTTTTCAAAGGAGACCTTGGCATTTTCTTTGATCCGGCGAAAAGCCAGAGGCAAATTGATTTTTTGAGATATCACCATATGATGCCTGCCAATGTTATTGGCCTTTTTGCCAAAAAAATCAAGGAGGCTTCTTCGGGCAAACACCTTGTCGGCGCTTTTTATGGATATTTTACCGGGGTGGAATGGGATGGCAGCGGAACAATGCCCCAGAAGGTTGCATATTTCCGGATGCGGCATAAAGCTCTTTCTGAAATATTGAAGAATCCGGATATTGATTTCATTGCCGGCCCTTATAACTATCAGGAGCGACATGCCGGCGGCGTCTTCGACCACTCCCTTATTCCCAATTCAATAATCCTTAACGGGAAAATGGCTTTTATTGAGGATGACACCCGCACTCACCTCACCACGCCGCACCCCAGCTATACAGAATGCGAAAAAACCGGCGACAATTTCGGGCAGGCAAAGAATATCGATGAGACCTTGTCAATATTAAAGAGAAATTTTGCCGGCATATTTTCAAAATGCGGAAGCGGTTTTTGGTATTTCGGCCTTTCTGATACAGGCAACAAGTGGTGGGATGACCGGGAAATCATAAAATGCGCCGGAACCCTGAACCAGATCGCCAATGAAAAACTTGTCGGGCAAGACAAAGATGTAAGCGAAATCGCAGTGATAGGAAGCTACCGTTCCGTCTTTTATCAGTGCTTCAACAATCTTTCAAAGGAGTTCATTACTCGTCAGTTGCTCGAGAATGTCCATCGGATTGGAGCCCCGTTCGACATCTATTTGGACACGGATTTGTCAAATCCGAAATTCCCGTTCGAAAAGTATAAGTTTTATGTATTTTTAAACTCTTTCTACCTGGACGACAACGACCGGCAAATAATAAAGAATAAAATATGCACCGGCGGTAAAACTGTTCTATGGATATATGCCAATGGCATTGTCGATGACAAATCCTTGTCCGTCAGCAAGGTTGAAGATCTCATAGGAATCAAACTGGGAATGGCAAACATCCCCATCGAGAGCATGAGGTGTGTAGTGAATAATTATAATCATCCTGTCACAAGGCTTCTTCCAAAAAACCTCCGATTCGGACCGGACAATGAAATGCGCTCGCTTGCCCCTGTTTTATGGTGTGACGACCCCCGGGCGGAGGTTTTGGGTGAACTGCTTGCCACGCCTTGCGGCAACGGAATCTATACATTTCGCAAACCCGGCATCTGCGTCAGGAAACAGGCGGACTGGACTTCCGTGTGGTCTCCGGTTCCTAATGTTCCCTCATCTCTTTTGAGAGGCATAGCTCAGAATGCGGGCGTCCATATTTACGATGATGCCGATGATCAGGTGCTTGCCAGTAAAATTCTGCTTGCCATACATGTCAGGTATTCAGGACCAAGGACAATTAAACTTCCGCGCAAATGCAACGTCTACGATCCCTTTTCAAAAGAGTACATCATAAAATCCGCTTCCGAATTTACCATTGATTTGAAACAGGGAGATACCGGACTGTGGCTGCTGGAGTAACAGACTGCTCCAGCCGGGGGAAATGACCCTTTGCCGTGATAATCGAATGCTCGATGTATCGGTGCAGACTGAAGCAATGCCGGCAAAGAGATTTATCAAGCGCTGACAAAAGTCCTCTTCACCCGTCTGGATTTAATGAAATACGGGATCCAGATAATCGCCCAGATCGAACCGTTTAAAATCTGACGGCAGTTTTCGGGGGAAAGCAGTTCAGAGAATTGAAACCGCTTCATGCTGACAACCGCGACGCCGAGCGTGCAGCAGACAACTGAAACCACATCCAGCAGATAATAGACGATAATCAGTTTCGGCAGAGATCTCTTCCGGTGAAAAAGCATTATGATCAGCACAATCCCCATCACCAGCAGAATGTTCTCCGCAACCAGTCCTGAAACCATAACCGGCCCCCATGCCCAGTGATAACCGGGAGATGCCGGATCGGTCAGCGCTTTCCAGTTTTCCGGACTGAATGAAAGCACCATTTTCATGATGCCTTCAATCCGCACTAGAGACATGACGCACAACCCGGCCAGCGGCAGAAGCAGCCAGCCGCCGATTCCTTCAGAAGACGGCGGCGGAGCCGCTTTCAGGATTTCCGCGGCAACCTGTTTAAATACTTTCTCCGGATCATTTTCAGGAGGCGGATTCGCCGCTGGATTTTCCATTGCCGTTGCCGTTTTTGTTAAAATACCGCTGTCTGGGCTCCGGAACCTTTTTATTGGCCTTTATCTTGAACCGCTTTTCGCCGAGACACTCCTGTACGCGTTGCAGCATTTCGGAGTTCACCCTGACTTTCAGGCTGCGGGCCGCTTCGATAAACACAATTTCGCCGGAGACGCAGGATATGCAGAGAATCACCTGGGCATCGCCCGGATAATCTTTGCAGATATCAAAAAGCTGCTTCAGATCATCGGCGGAAACGCTGCCTTCGTAAATGTGAAAATGAATCTGGTCGGAATACATTTCCGCGGCTTTGTCAATCGGAATGATTTTTTCCGCAATCAGTTTGAGTTTTTCCGACTCCTCCCGCTGGCTGGTGAAAGCTTCGACAAACAGCGGCACGTCTTCGTTCAGTTCAAAACCGGAAGCTTCCGTTTCCTCCAGGCATTTGGCATAAACCATGCATTCGATGGAGCCTTCCAAATCTTCCAGTTCCATGATCGCAAACGGCTTGCCGGAGTTCTTGGCTAAACGCCGCTGGAACGACTTGACGATGCCGCCGGTCCTGATCCCGACGTTATCCGCCATTTCCGACAGATCGCGGATTTTGACGGTGGAGAACGTTTTAATCAGTTCCGCGTATTTCGCCAGCGGATGGCCGGTAATATAAAAACCGAGCAGTTCTTTTTCACTTTTCAGGATGTCGTTTTCATCGAATTCCGGAATATCCGGGACCGGGACCGAAAGAATCTCCTCCTGTCCGGCTGAATCCAGCAGATCGAACAGCGACCCCTGCCCGCTGTCGCGGTCTTTGACCCGCGACTGGGCATAGCTCATGGTCGGCTCGGCGATTGCCAGCAATTGCGACCGGCGCAGCCCCAGGCTGTCGAAAGCCCCGGCCCTGGTTAAATGTTCGATCATCCGGGAATTCAGCGCTTTACCGGCGCGTTCGCAGAAATCCAGAAAATTCTTGTATTTGCCGTCCTGCTGCCTGGATTCGATGATTTTGCCGGCGGCGGATTCGCCGACGTTTTTGATCGCGCCGAGTCCGAAGCGGATGGATTTGCCGTCAACGGTAAAATTAATGTCGCTGGTGTTGATGTCCGGCGGCAGGATCGGGATGCCCATTTCGCGGCATTCATTGATGAAGAACGTGATCTGCTCGGAGCTGTCGATTTCGCTGCACAGCACCGCGGTCATGAATTCCACCGGGTAATTGGCTTTCAGGTACGCGGTCTGATACGCCACATAGGCGTAGGCCGCGCTGTGGGATTTGTTGAACCAGTACCCGGCGAATTTGGAGATTTTCTCCCATCTCTGGGTGGCCAGCGCGTCGTTGATGTGAGTGGTTTCGGCGCAGCCTTTGACGAATTTGGCTTTCTGCTCCTCCAGCTCCTTGATCTTCTTTTTGCCGATGGCGCGGCGCAGAATGTCGGAGCCGCCTAACGTGAATCCGCCCAGCACCTGCACCACCTGCATGATCTGCTCCTGATAGAGCATGATCCCGTAGGTTTCGTTGAGGTAGCTTTCCATCTTCGGATGATCGTATTCGATTTTTTCCAGCCCTTTCTTGCGGGCGATGAATTCAGGGATGAACTGCATCGGTCCCGGCCGGTAAATCGCGATCAGCGCAATCACATGTTCAATCGTCTCCACCCCGAACTGACGGCACAGGTTCTGCATGCCGGAGGATTCAAGCTGGAACACCGCGATGGTATCGCCGCGATTGAGCAGTTTGAACGTATTGGCGTCATCCAGCGGAATTTTTGAAATATCCAGGCTGATGCCGCGGGTCTTTTTTATAATTTCACAGGCATCGTGAATAATCGTCAGGGTCTTCAGGCCGAGAAAGTCCATTTTCAGCAGGCCGAGCTCTTCGCAGTTGCCGGCCGGGAATTCGGTGATCACTTCTTTGCCGGCCCCGTTCGACAGCGGCACCAGATTGTCCAGCCGCTGGTCGCCGATAATCACCCCGGCGGCATGGATGCCCATCTGCCGGTTGATGCCTTCCAGCACTTCGGCATATTCGAATATTTCCCTGACCCAGCTTTCATTGGCGATCAGTTCGCTCAGTTCCCTGGACTCCTCTTTCGCCTTCTTCAGCGTCATTTTGGGGTCGGCCGGAATGAGCTTGGTAAGCAGATTGCCTTTTTCAAAATCATGCCCCAGCACCCGCGCCACGTCTTTGATCACGGCCTTGGCTTTGAGCGTGCCGTAAGTTCCTATCTGCGCCACGCTGTCAACCCCGTATTTGTTGCGCACATATTCAATGACTTCGCCGCGCCGCTTTTCGCAGAAGTCAATATCAAAGTCAGGGGGGCTGACGCGTTCCGGATTAAGGAAACGCTCGAACAGCAGATTGTACCGCAGCGGGTCCAGACCGGTAATTCTGGTGAGATAAGCGACCACGCTGCCGGCGCCGCTGCCGCGTCCGGGGCCGACCGGGATATCGTTGTCTTTGGCGTATTTGATAAAATCGCTGACGACCAGAAAGTAACTGCAATATTTGGAATTATTTATGACATTCAGCTCAAAGTCCATGCGCTCAAGCACGGCCTGCTGTTCCGGCTTCAAATCTTTCCCCTGCGGATCAAAATCGTAAAGATCTTTGATATTTCCCAGGCAGATGTTCCGCAGATATTCCTTTTCCGGCAGGTCCGAATCGGTGATTTTATATACCGGATAATGGTTCGCCTTCATGTTGAAGACAATATTGCACCGCTCCGCCACGGCGACGGTATTGGTCACCGCTTCCGGGACTTCCTTGAACAGTTCTTTCATCTCCTCCGGACTCTTGAAATAAAACTCCGGGGCGCAGAAACTGAAATGCTTCGGATCATCCAGCTTGGATTGAGTTTCAATGCAGAGCATGATTTCATGCGCTTTGGCATGTTCCTTCTTCAGGTAATGCACGTCATTGGTGGCGACCAGCGGCAACTGCAGCTTCTTCGACAGTTCGATCAGGCAGCGGTTGGCTTTGCGTTCCTCTTCCATGCCGTGGTCCATCAATTCCAGATAAAAATTATCCTTCCCGAAAATGTCGCAATATTCGCCGATCTGCTTTTCCGCGTCTTTCATGCTGCCGTTTAAAATCGTTTTCGGAATCTGCCCGCCGATGCAGGCGCTCAAGGCGATCAACCCTTCATGGTATTGCTGCAGCAGTTCCTTGTCAACTCTCGGCTTGTAGTAGAAACCGTTCAAATGGGCTTCGGAAAGCAGCTTGCACAAACTGTGATAGCCGGTGATGTCCTTGGCCAGCAGCACCAGATGATAACCGCGGAAATCCGGGTGGTTTTGAGTTTTGTCCAGACGCGACCCCGGCGCGACATAGGCCTCGCACCCGATGATCGGCTTGACCCCGGAATCCTTGAAAGTTTTATACATGTCCAGCGCGCCGCCCATGAATCCGTGATCGGTCATGGCCACGGCCGGCATGTTGTGGAGCTTAGCCATTTCCAGCAGGCCGGCCGGCGTGCAGGCTCCGTCCAGCAGACTGTAGTGCGTATGTAAATGCAGATGTACAAAATCAGCAGCCATTCAGACCCTCTCTTTCCATCCATAGGTTAAAAGTATAGTATCCATAAAAACAGGGAGTCAGAATTCAGGAGTCAGAATAAAAAGCACAGAATCAGCAGACAAATTATTTATTCTTTGACATTTTATTCTGATTTCTGACTGTTTTTAAACATCCTGTATATCCCTGTAAAAAATCAGTCTGCTCCGCGTCTCCGCGCCTCCGCGTGAAACATCCTGTCCCGCGTCCCCGTTCCGACTCCTGACTTCTCCGGGACTCATCTTAAAAATTCACTCTTTCAGTCTATCCATTTTAATCATAAATTCAACCCTTGGATAACGCTTTTTTAATGAAATATTTACCGGAAAAACCTGGAAAACTATTTGTTCCGGCCTGGCAAATCATCCCCCGAGGTCAGGGGTAATACCGGGACGCATTCTAAACGCAATTGAAGATAGCACATTTTGTCTTTGCCTTCAGCGCTCTTCGGCAGAGAGAGAGATTACAAATTTTACTTTGGCGTAAGAAAACCCTTTGCGTCGATTAACGGTTACTTTTCTTCGTTCCGTGTCATGTCTTCGCCAGATAGACTGCGGCGGCGGGTAAATCACGCCTCCGGCGGACAAGTTTTTCATGGTTAATTCCACGATTTTACTACCACAAACCTGATTTTAAAAAATGCAAAATCAACAAAACAGTAAAGTGTAATACATTTAATACAAGCACTTTACGCATCAACTACACAGCTTTCTGTTGACAAAATTGCTAATTAGTAAAAGCATATTGCATCTACGCGATAGTGCAAAAAACAAA
>CAIJKT010000510.1 GCA_903821255.1 uncultured Lentisphaeria bacterium
GGGCAATTGTCTGCATCATATCTTCCTGATGAAAGATGCTATTGCCGACTATGGAAAACCACCAGAATCCGGCGCCAAAAATCAACGACTGCCCGAACCCGCGTTTGAGCACCGTTAAAGACTCCTGCAAGTCAGCGGTGCGACCGAATTCATTGACCGGATACAGGTGGGTTCGCAGATCATTTTCATGCCAGAGCAATTTATTGTGAAGTAAAGCGCTTCCGTTAAATGCATTTATATTGGCACCGGGCTCGCCACCTCTGCGTTTATTGTAGTCCAGCGGCGTTGCAATGCCGTCAACATATTGGCATCTGAATACTTTACTTAGAAGTTCAAGTCCCCCCGTGTGCGCATTTGTTCCTTTACCTGAATGCAATAAAGAATATCCGGAATAAACAGTCAGATTTTTCTTGAAATTTGAAGCTTCTTTCAAGGCTTTGCACGATTGTAAAATATTTTCATAGGAAATGTCGATCATATATTCGCGATAGTCCAGCACCGGTCTGGCTTGAACAGGATTACGAAAGATATATTTTTCTGTTGCCACGCGGAATTCCGGAGTCGGAACTTCAGCAGCTTCAAATGTAATCAGTTGATTATTCCAGGATTTTTGAAGTTCTGCATTGCTTTTGTATTTGTTTTTCAACCAGTTTTGAAAGCTTGCCCGGGTTGCCTTGGAGTAACCTGGCATTCCACTGACGAATGACGCCGCCCAATACCATTCTCCGGCATCCCCGCCGCAAATTTTATACCCGAATATCCGGTCAGCATAATCCTGCGATTCAATATATCTGACTACATCATAAACCAGTTTTGAAGAGCATTCAATCCATATTTTTGAACCGAGCGGCCCGCAGCTATTATATGCTTTCAATTCTCTCTTGCTGTCCATTCCCGGATAGTATTTCTCCATCTCCTCCCCATATTTAGAAAAAAACCATCCGTGCGGGCGCAGATAAAATTGAACTTCCATTTTCCCTTGCGGATTGGCTGCAAGCTCCTGGCGGATAACATTGTCGATCATGGCAAAATCGTATTTCCCTTCGCCGGTCCAGAATATCGGGGGAATAAAAGCCGACCCGAAAAGTTCAATACCGGCGGCCGCAAAATCACGGATAGCCGGCAGTGCCGTATCAAGCTGGAAAGAATGATTACCATTGTTCTGATATTTGACGATATCGTTAGCATTAAATATAACCGGATATTGTTCTTTTCCGTTTATAAACAATCCGGAGACTCCGTTGCTGGGTTTTACCTGTGAGGTCGCAGTGTCATGTCCTGGCAGCGGCTGATCCGGGATCTCCTTTTCAAAATCGGCGGTAATTTTTAGTTTATTCCTGAACTCAGGATCATATCCTTCCAGCATCCTGGTCAAGTATTCATCGCAAGGTTTTAACGCAAGCATACCGGCCGGAATAAAATTCTTCTGCGGATATTTATCTTTTTCCGCCATATAAAGCGCTTTAAGATCATCATCAGTCAATGCCTTGTCATACAGGCGCAAGTCATTAATCAACAGATTCCCTGTACGGTAGTTCAATTTTTCGTTTGGAATACGTTCCGCTCCGATATATATCGGAAAATCATTGTGTTTTAACATTTCAGGCCTGGCGGATACCTTGTTCAATACCAATTGTCCGTTCAGATAGATTTTAATCGAACCGCGATCAAAGACAGTCGAAAACATGGTCCAGTACCCGGGAACAATTTTTTCATCTTTTCCGGCCACAACCCAGCCCGTATCTGCATGAGAAAGGCCGAGACAATAAATTCCTTTCCATTGCATCTGCCCGAGTTCATTCTTGTAGCAGAATTCCGGCAAAGAACGATTGACTGACAGAAGAAACTGTACCGCTTCAGGATGAATCCCTTTGAACAATACAGGAGAAATGTCTCCAAAATACCCTTTTACAAGCCAGGTATTTATGGTAAAAGTATCAGTGATTTTAGGCAAGGATTGGGCAGGAATGTAAATTTCAGCGCCAGGCGCAATTCGCAATGCGCCTTCCTGCACTACCAGGATTTTCTGCCTGGAGATACATTTTACTTTCCCGGTATTATCCACTATTTCCGGCTTATTGCCGGCATCTTTGAAATCAAAATGCATGACCAGACCATTATTTAAATCCATGCTGAACATTTTTGCCGTAGAAAATAATACAAGCGCACAAATTACAGTCTTCCTGAAATACATTTTTCACCTTTATTTATTGATTAACATTTAACCGAAAAGAGAAGATTTTTGATTACGGAGCCAGCGATCCTCCCACATAAGTTAAAATGTAGGTTTGATATTCATAATAGGTCTGAGTTTTTGCTGTCGCAATAGTCAAACTGTTTGCCGCGGCTGCATGACCATCGGCGAAAACGGAATTAACTGCGCCGCGTACATGGGCTGCATAAAAAGCGCCACTGCCGGTCGTAAATATAGAAGATACATAGCTGCTGGTATAATAAAACTGGGTGAGCGTTCCACTGCTTGTTCCATTACTGCTGCGAATGGAATCACTGACCATAATTGCTGCCGACGGGCTGGAGAAATTTTTCCCGCCCAAACTCCCCTGGTAAACCAGTACCGGTTTAGCGAATATATTCATGCTTGAGGTGGCATAACCGAGGGTTCTCATTCCATAGGTATTACTGCGGTTTATGTATGTAAAAGGGTCTGCAGATGGACAAACTATCATTTTGTTGCCTTTCAAATAACCGTTGCTCACGAGGGTCTCGCTCCACATTCTTGGCGCCATGTAATAAGGCGGGATGAAACCCCGATAATCGCCGGCGTATGTGGTCATCGTCAAGCCGATCTGTTTTAGGTTGGACAGACAGTTTATGGATTTAGCTTTTTCTCTTGCTTTATTGAGTGTCGGCAGCAACATTGATGCCAAAATTGCGATGATGGCGATCACCACCAGGAGTTCAATGAGTGTAAAAATTCCGGAAGTTTTTTGCTTGCACGGCGCGGCCTGGTAAGTTTCAGTTTTCATTGCTATAGCTCCTTTATGATTCGTTTTGCATCTGTTCTCATTTTTTCCTATAACTAGATTATACCTGTTTAAATAATCAAAGTAAATAGACGAAGTACAGTTTTATTTGTTCAAAATACAGTATTTAATGGTAAAATTACATATTTGCCATATTCCACTGCATAATTTAAATAAGTCTATGAAACCACTGCAAAGCATAAAGTCAGCCGGACCGTCGAACTTTTGTGAGAATACACCGTATCCGGTTTGACCGTGATATCCGTCGACATTTGTAAATAAAATCCTTTTTCCTGACTGTTTATTTCCCTTCGACTGGAACAAACACAAATCGATCTAAAAATATCGCGTCAGTCTTGCCTTCCTGCCCGGCCAGGTATGCAGGCCCCTCGAAGCGGAGTGAAATGTAAAAATCATACTCGCGATCCGGCTGCACGGCATCAAATTGTGAATCCAGCCTGACCTGCATTTTCCAGTTGGCCGACCATGCATACCCCTGGGGGGACAACTTTGCGCGGCCCATCTTATAGAATTTATAGCCGGCAGTATCAATCTGGCTCTTTGCGATTTTACCGCCACAGAAAGATTTCTTATTAGTCATGTCATAGTAGCCAAAGGCCAGCGGCGATTCGCCTTGCGTTTTATACATCAACGCCTTGCCGATTGCCGCCTTCGGGTCATTTACTATGGCGGAATTATTGGATTTCATGATTGCATCAGGAATTAACTGCTTTGCATCTTTGCCGGCAAACTCCGCCGGCAAAGGAACGTCTGTGCCATACGTGCGCAAGAACATGGCAAACGATTTCAACATCTCATCTCTGAATTCAGGCTTTTGCAGGCGTTGTTGCGCAGTAGTATTGAATGTTGTTTCGTAGCGCTTTGCGGTCTCCGTTTTCTGCTGTTTCATCCAGCCTGCATCGGTGGCTGACTTGTCCCAAAGCAGCAGGGATACCCGGTCCAGGCTCATCCGGGCCTGCCGCACGCGCAGGAGCCGGGTCGGATCGTTTGTGACCGCAGCCTCGGCCCGGTCGAAAAGAGTTTGTGCATCCCTCAAAAAGACAGGCGTCAGATATGTGAATTCCGGCAGGGTCGGACTCCAGGAAATCGGAGTTTTCATATCCCGTGTTGCTTTTTCCAGGCGGTTGATGTATTCCCGGATCATCGGAGCGGCCGCGCCGTAGTATGGTTCTGTGAATGTCATAATCAACTTGTCCACATCCTGATCCGCATCCCATTCCAGTTTGGCGATCAGCCAGGATTGAAGATCGGTCAGGTGATGTGTCTCCATGACGCCAACATCCTGCTCAATGTAGTAAAAGCCATCCATATTCAGTTGTTTGTACATCCGGAAATCGTCCGCCAGATTGTGCAGATTTCCGATAGGCGCCAGACTGACCGCATAGGGATTAGGATAATACCATGTGTCAAATTTTCGTACCTTTGTCTTCCACATCCTCAGATCATCAAGAACTTTTGCATTCGAAGGATGCTCAAGCGAGGCGGCAAAATTTTTCTTCTCAAGCGGCATGAAATCCAGTACAACGTTGTCGGGAAAGGTAAGAACGGAGGGACATTCCGTCTCGGTGTAGGCCCAGATGGACACTACGGCTTCGGGGTACTTTGCTTTGACTGTCTTCGCCAGTTCATCCACAAAATCCAGCATAGGCGCACTGACAACACCCCCTTCGCGTTTGACCCAAGCCCTGCAAGCTTCACATTCGCAATACTCCTCGCCCACGTCGCGCCGAGAAACGTTGAACACCCCTTTGCCGGCGTGTTTCTCGATATTACTCAGGAAGTTAGAGGTGAACGTTTTGCGCAGTTCCGGATTCGAGAAACAGAGCTGTCTGCTGGACACACGTTTTCCGCCGACCAGCGAAAACCACTCCGGGTGATCATTGAAAATACTCTCCACGTCTTTAGGTTCGTGATAATGGTTTTTAGCTGGATTGATCGCTGCCGGCGGAACAATGTAGAAAAAAATGGAATGCATTTTCGGATGCGCATAGACACGATCCACTCCGCCCCATTCTATTTCCCCGGACTGGGCGATTTTATTACGGAGCAGAAATGCGCCTTCCTTTTCGTATGGCACCATCCTCCAGAAAGTCGCATTCAGTTCACGGTAATGAAAAGCAGGAGTCTCACGCCGGTTGATCTCAGGCAGGGTGAGAACGTTTCTCTGCGGTACATACTCGTCGCCGAAAGGATTGAACCAGATGCATCCCAAGTCACGCTCCAGCAATGAATATACCGCAAAAGCCGTTCCGCGCGGACCGCCGCCCGCCAATACCACATTGTCCCCGCAGGTGCGGATAATGAAGTCGTCCAAGCCTAAACTATTGACCTTTTCCTTGCCAAGCAGGGATTGACTCAAGCTTTTTCCGACGATAATTCTGGGAGCATCAGCAGCCTTGTCCTCAGTCACAACGGGAAATGTTGCTCCGCTGATTTTCTTAAGATATTCTGCAAGGTCGTTGACTGCCCGTACTTCCACGGGACTCGCATCCGCCGCCCTCTGAATCACATATTTGGTCTGCCCCCGTTCGGCCAGGACAAGTTTTGCCTTTCCGTCCGCCGCGGACTTCAGTTGTTTTTCCCCGGCGGCTTGCAGTACGAGGCTTCCGCATAAGCACAGCAGCAACGTCACGAACCCAATCGTCTTGTTTAGCATTTTCAATCTTTTCCGTTATTTATTATATTTGATAGCCGTTTTAAGTCATCTAAGTTCTCTATAAAGCTCTTATTCCGTATTTATACACATTACACATATTCAGAATTATTTATATGCCTCCACGAATGCCGGCCGCAGATCTTGAGGAACAATATCCTGCTCAATATCAATTTGGCGATGCTCTGCGGAAGACTTCATCGCGGCAATCCCCACCATCTCTGCGGCAAAAGCATCTTCAACCGTAGTGAAGGGTTCGGCTTTGCCCTGGATCATATCATAGAAATGACGTCCGGCAAAAGGGCCGCCGTTATAGTGGATCCGGCCTTCATAATTGAACTTATGTTCTTCAATGCCGGGAAGCGGCAAAAATGGTGTAGATCGGGCCACGGTTATTCTGCCATCACAGTTATAAAGTTTCTCACGCAGCGTAAGCTCAATGTAAAGCATGCCTTCAGTACCGATTATTTCATAACGTCTTGAAAAATGATTATTTACAAAAAAGCAATGCGAATAAACCCCGAAGACGTCATTGGTACATTCCACCATGCACATTTCATTGTCATAGACATCAACTGCTTTGGAGAACTGGCACAGGTCATGGCTGAGGTTAATATCATTCACTGCCGCGTTAGAACTTTTCCCGACGCTAAGCCGGTTCGAACACTTAAAATCATCACACTTGGCACAGGTCAAATCTTCAGTTTTGTCTCCGCCAAATTTCTGCAAACGACTGATTCCGGTCACTTTGCGCGGGGCTGCGCCGCAAAGATAAAACGCCACATCCAGATCATGAGTGGCTTTTTCAATCAGTTGTCCGCCCCCGCCCGCCATAGTGCGGCGATAAGTGGAAAACAATGCCCCGCCGCCATGGTACTGTACAAAATTAAAAGAACAAACTTTTCCAATGCCACCAGCGGTGATAAGTTCTTTGGCTTTCTGGATTATCGGCGCGTACCGCATCACATGATCAACCATGACCGGCGCCTTATAAGAGCGAACCAGGCGGACGATTGCGCAAATTTTGTCGAAAGAGCTTTCCAGCGGTTTTTCCAGAAGCAGCGGCAGCTTTGCAGTCATACAGGTTTTCAAGTTTTCATAATGGCAACAATTCGGGCTGGCAATAATCAGAGCGTCAAGCGTCTCCTTCTCCAGCATCTCCCTGATGTCAAGGTAGCGTCCGGGGCGTTTGCCATACCATTCGCAACCTTCTTCATAGCGACCGTCTTCAGGCTCTACAACCGCAACGAAATTCATTTTCCCATGAGTGGCATGATGATATTCCAGCGCATGTCTTTTACCCATTTCGCCAAAGCCGATAATACCAATTTTTAATTCAGGATTAGGAATCATTGACAGAATTCTCTCTTTTTTACTTAATGTGCAAGTCTATTTAAAGTTAATAATCCCTGATTGCAGGATTTGATTGTTCGCGTACAATTATTGAGATAATAATCAATAATGCCAATTTTAATAATATGTTGTAGGATTTTTAGCTAACAAGTAATTCCACGGCTGAGCCCTGGCAGCAAGAATACGAACAAGAGCATAATTAACCATCTTGACATTCCCGCCCACCATCAGCATATTTACGTTTGCCATATCATGTCGATTTGATGGATTTGCATCATTCCCCATATAGTGTCCATTGGTGTCATTGGAAGCACCCAATGACGGACTTACTGCAATATCTTCAATTAAAACATGACCGCCAGGCCTGGGAACATCAGTAATTTTAAGAGGCCATTTTGGAACATTCCAGCTTCGATAATCGCCGGTAATAAAATAATTTATGCCATAAGATATTCTCTCCTGACCAACACCAGTACATTCTCTAACGTGACTGTCGCTGGGGCATGCGTAAACAGACTTCAACCAGTCGACACCATTTATCCCCCATGCGCTCCCATAACCATAGTAGGTAGCCAGCTTCATATTCCACCGCGGCCGGGGATCGGACGTAATTATGTACTCATTGTTATCTCCCAAATACATGGCGAAACCAGTGCCCATCTGCTTAAGGTTGTTGCTGCATCTCGCGACCTTGGCTTTTTCTCTTGCTTTATTGAGTGCGGGAAGCAACATGCTGGCGAGGATCGCGATGATGGCGATCACCACCAGGAGTTCAATGAGTGTAAAATTTTCAGAAGTTTTTTGTTTCCGCGAAGAGGTAAGATAGATTTCAGTTTTCATTGAATAACTCCTTCATGAATCGCGTTATATCTGTTGCCATACTTTCCATATAACTAGATTATACCTGTTTAAATGATTAAAGTAAATAGCCTAATTACAGTTATATTTGTTTAAAATACAGTATTTAATGGTAAGAATACAGATTTATTGTGTATGCAATAGAATCATGACATACTTCAAATAAGTCTATATGAACTACCTGGCAATATGAGATACGGGAACTAATAAAAAAATTCAGCCTGAAAACATTTGCGAACAGAATGAATCCATATAGGTGATCGTGTTCATAACGGTCGGCAATGCTGTTTGAGCAGCATGAAAACGCAATACGTCTGGAATTGCTTTTTGCCAATTAGATTAAATGGTATTTTACCGCATTTCAATAAAATACCACAGTTCTTTTATTGGGAATACTGATTATGGTTGCTCAGAGTATTCTTCTACTTTTTATCTTCCAGCTTGATTAATTTAACGTTATCCAGATCAGTATATTGATCTTTCTCAAGTTGATAGGTTTCAATTACTATCAGTGCGTCTTTGGTATCAGCGGGCACTTCCAAAGGTTCAGAAAATTTGAACCACCCTGCCTCCTCGGTTTTCACAAAGCGATCAGCGGATATCCACTTTGCGAATTTGGAAGAAGCATCCTTGTTATAAATCACTACCAGATACAGACCGCCGAGAGCGCCTTTGAATTCACCGCTCAGGACGTACTTTCCCGCAGTCAAATCAGGAAATTTCTGACAAATGGATCCCCGATAAAGAACATTTGACACCTTAATCGTGGAATAGGTCCGCAGAACTTTGCTGCCATTTACCCCTTCTCCAACGACTTCCATCTTGGAACCTGTCCCTGCTTTCCAATTGGCAACGACATTATTCTCATCAACTTTTTCAAAATCGGAATTGGCAATTATGTTAACTTCACCTGCCCATGCCGTTGAACAACTCAAGCTCGCCGCGCACAATAATGTTGTCATTTTCATTTTTTTACTTTCCTTATGTTTATTCAAGAACAAAGAGTCCAAATTTATCGGGTTTTCGTTCGCCCGCCAATCCTTGTTTATAGAACATCCAGTAATCCGCCCCGGCTCCCGAGTCATCATCCCATACTACTAAATTAAATCCAAAGACTTTCTTTGATTTCATCATGCTATCGATAAATTTCAATGGCATTTTTAATTGGTAAATGGTTTTTTTGTTCGGTTCATCTCGTACTATCTTTAACTGAGATTTTTTAGTTAAACTTTGTTTATTCGGACCTTCGTGAACTGCTAAAACAGACTCGTTATTGGCGAGAGCCATGGTCAATACGGTATCGTCAGGATCTAACCCGTCACTGATTTTCATCGAATTGGTTTTTGGATCAAATCCTAATTGTATGCAATCGCCTTTCCAAATCATATTTCCGTTGAATTTATTAAAATGCAAATCATCGGTCACGACAGCGCTTACATACAAAAATTCGCCATCGTGCGCCAAATAAAATTCACAACTTAAATCTTCCGGTCCGTACCATGCAAAAACATCCGGGGGCATGATACGGTCTTTGGTGTTAATCACAATCGGCCTGCGCCCGGTCAAGTTGAATCCGTCCGCGGAAAAGGGGATTACCGGAATTTCCGGCTTGGCGTATTCATATTTCAACGGAGCATAACCTTTAAATTTAAACTCAAGCGTTGCTTTGCCGGCTTTTAGCGGAATATCCATTTCAATACTGTCGCCGGCGGGGATTTGAAACTTCTGCTCCCCGTCAGGATAGTTCACACTCCCCTCCTGATTGTTTTTTAAGGAACGGTTTTTCAGATAAATTTTCAGTGCATCCACACGGTCATGACGAAAGAATAATAATGCAGGAATATCATCCAGCACTTTTAATTTATTTATTGTGTCACTAAGCAATGCATAATTATCTTCATTCGCCTGGCGCCGCCAAATATATATGGGTTCCTCCTGCAGTTGAACTTTAATCTTGCCATTGTTTGCCACCAGGGACAGCGGGTTTCCCATCATATCACAGACTGTTATATTGGCGGCATCCAGTTCCAGAACAGGCATATAGTCCCGACTGGTACTCCACAAAGCCGCCGCTGCGCTTTGATCCGCTTTATGATAAATAATGGCAGTAAGGTTTTCAGCAAGAGTAATAAATTTTGTTTCAACGACATTTTCCACTATTTCTGCGCTGGCGCTATAGGCCGCCACTGTCCGCAGCGGTAATCCCCGATCCCAGATAC
>CAIJKT010000511.1 GCA_903821255.1 uncultured Lentisphaeria bacterium
CATGATCCTGTTATCAGGATATTGATCATTGCCGCGCTGATTGCAATCTGCACCGGCGAATTCATTGAAGGTTCCGGTATTGTTGCCGCCGTGCTGCTGGCGACTCTGCTGGCGTTCTTGAATGAATTCCGTGCCGAAAAAGAGTTCGATATTTTAAATCAAGTCAACGACGACATTCCGATTAAGACCATTCGCGAACGGCAGTTTTCCACGGTTCCGCGCAAAGAACTGGTGGTGGATGACGTGATATTTATTGAGCTTGGAGAAGAATTTCCTGCTGACGGTGAAATACTGGAAGCGGTAAATATGCAGGTCGACCAGTCCAGACTCACCGGTGAATCCGAACCGGTAGTAAAAGCTGCATCAGGCAGTCCGGAATCCGCCGGAATTGAAGAATCTGTTTACCCGTCAAACTACGTTCTTCGCGGCACCCTGGCGGTGGACGGGCATGCATATATCAGGATAACCGCAGTCGGCGTTAAAACCGAGATCGGCTGCGCCGCGCAGGCGGCTTCCGAGCAGGTCAAGGATGAGACCCCGTTGAACCGGCAGCTTGAAAAGCTCGGCAAGGTCATCAGCGTGCTCGGCTTCGGGGTTTCGGCGATTACATTCTCCGCTCTGATTGTCAGAAGCGTTTTCAAAGGGGACATTACCCAGACTGCCGGGCAATGGGCTGTGGCCGGCCTACTCCTTACAGGCATGCTTGTCGCCATGATCAAGGTCTGGCTGCCAGTTGTGTATAACGGAATTGAATTGCTGAAAGGCAGGGCTGAACAGCCGGGATGGCTGCGTAAAGAAGGCATCAACACCTGGCTGGCGGTGCTCGTAATCAGCCTGCTGCTGACTTCCGGCGGATTGACGGTGCTTTTTTTTACCGGACAACTGCCGGCGGATATCAATAACTGGCTGTCGCCGTCCGCGGTGCCGAAATTCATCAGCTTCTTTATGATTGCCGTAACTCTGATTGTGGTCGCGGTGCCGGAAGGACTGGCAATGAGTGTTACACTCAGTCTGGCCTACAGCATGCGCCGCATGACTGCCGCCAACAACCTCGTCCGCAAAATGCATGCCTGCGAAACTATCGGCGCTGCAACGGTTATCTGCACCGACAAGACCGGCACTCTGACCATGAACCAGATGCGAGTTCAGAAAGCTGATTTTCCAGCACTTAACGGCAGAACGATGGAAGAGGCGCGGAATGAACCAGTCGGCAGAATGATTGCCGAGGCGATTGCGGCGAATTCCACCGCCAATCTGTCTTCAGTCAAGCCCGGCGAACCGGAGCCGATCGGCAATCCCACTGAAGGCGCGCTGCTGTTGTGGCTGAATGCCTGCAAGCAGGACTATGAGCTTATCCGCGAGGGATTCAAAATTTCCTGTCAGTGGACATTTTCCACTGAAAAGAAATTCATGGGCACCAAAGGAATTTCAGCGGTAACCGGCGAAACCGTGCTGTACGTCAAAGGTGCGCCGGAAATCATTCTGGAGCGCTGCACTTCAATCAAAGAGCATGACGGCAATAAAGATTTGACTGCCGGCGGCCGCGAACAATTACTGTTGCGATTAAAGGAATATCAGGCTAAAGGCATGCGGACGCTGGGTATTGCCTGCCTGGAGGCAGTTAAGGAACACGATAACCTTGAGAATATTGCTGTTGACATGACCTGGATGGGGTTTGTCGTAATCGCCGATCCTGTTCGTCCTGAGGTCCCACCGGCAATTATCGCTTGCCGCAAAGCCGGAATCTTGGTCAAAATGGTCACCGGCGATAATCCGGAAACAGCCAAAGAGATCGGCCGGCAGATCGGCTTGTGGGATGATCAGGACGCCGAAGGCAGAATCATCACCGGCAGGGAATTCATGGCGATGCCGGAAAAGGAGGCAATTGCCGTCTCGTCTCGCCTCCTGATCATTGCCCGTGCCCGCCCTGCGGATAAACTGAAGCTGGTTAAATCACTGAAAGCCTCCGGCCAGATAGTTGCCGTTACCGGTGACGGCGCCAATGACGCCCCTGCCCTCAACTATGCCGACGTCGGCATCGCCATGGGAAAAACCGGGACTGCCGTGGCCAAGGAAGCCAGCGCGATTATTCTGCTGGATGATTCTTTCAGCAGCATTGTCAACGCTGTCATGTGGGGCCGTTCGCTATACCAGAATATTCAGCGCTTCATCCTGTTCCAACTGACCATTAATGTAGCGGCACTGGTTATCGCCATGCTCGGACCGTTTATCGGGGTTGAACTGCCGCTGACGGTGATTCAGATGCTGTGGGTTAATCTGATTATGGACACTTTCGCCGCGCTGGCACTGTCCACCGAACCGCCGCATCCGGAAGTGATGGAACGGCTGCCCAGAAAAAGCGGCGACTTCATTGTGACTCCAGTCATGACCGGGTTGATCCTGAAAACTGCCGCGGCGTTTCTGGCTGTCTTTATCGGCATGCTGATCGTCATGAGACATAATACTGCCGCTGGCGAAGACCTGCTCAGTCCGCGCGAACTGTCGATCTTCTTCAGCGTTTTTGTGATAATGCAATTCTGGAACCTGTTCAATGCCCGCTGTCTCGGTTCAGCCCGTTCAGCGTTCAGCGGCCTGACAAATAATAAAACATTCCTGCTGATCGCCGCGATAATATTTGTCGGACAGGTGCTGGTCATTCAATTCGGCGGCAAAGTATTCCGGGCAGTCCCGCTTAAGCTTTCCGACTGGATATTGATTACGCTTGCCACTTCCATCGTCCTCTGGGCGGGAGAAATTTTCCGTTTCTTTAAGCGGCGCAAAACAGCCGGAACAGCACGGGAAACAGCCGGACTATAAACTGAGAACCTGTTCCTGCTTGAGAATGCTGAGCCCCTGCTCCTTCAGGATGCCGGCGGCTTCTTCGGTATTGTTTAAACGCATGATCATTATTGCGTTGTTATGCTTCTTCTCGGGCAGAGAATACATGTAAACAATATCGAAGCCGGAGTCGCTGATGATGTTCATTACTTCAGCGAGGCCGCCCGGTTTATCCGGAACTTCCACGGCGACCACGGAGGTCAATGCCGTGGAAATATTATTCTCTTTCAGGCATTTCAGCGCCGTATCAAGCTTATCGACGATGAGTCGCATTATGCCGAAGTCTGAGGAGTCGGCCAGAGTCAACGCACGGATATTTACATTGGACTGGGCGAGCAATGCGGCGATTTCCCGGATTCTGCCGGTTCTGTTTTCGAGAAAAATTGAAAGCTGTTTGATAATCATTTTTAAGCCTCTATGATAAGATTGCGGTTGTCTATAACTCGTTTGGCCTTGCCTTCCGACCTGGCGATGCTTCTGGGCTCAACCAGCTTCACCAGCGCCTGAATCCCCAATGTGTTGCGTATTTCGGAAGTGATGGTCTTTTCCAGATGTTCCAGTTTGCGGATTTCATCCGAGAAAATAGTTTCATTGACTTCGACGTGCACTTCCATGGTATCCAGCATCCCTTTGCGGTCAACCACGATCTGATAATGCGGCTCAATACCTTCAATGCAAAGCAGCAGTTCTTCGATTTGAGACGGAAAAACGTTAACCCCGCGGATGATCATCATATCATCATTCCTGCCGAACAGCCGGTGTATGCGGCGCATAGTTCTGCCACAACGGCATTTTTCCCGCATGAGATAAGTGATGTCTCGCGTCCGGTAGCGAATGACTGGCGTGCCCTCTTTGGTGAGCGTAGTGATAACAAGTTCGCCTTTTTCGCCATCCGGCAAAGACTCTCCGGTTTCCGGATCAATAATCTCCGGGAAGAAATGATCCTCGAAGAAGTGCAGCCCGTCGGCCTCGCAGCATTCCGCGGCAACACCGGGACCGATGATTTCAGTCAGCCCGTAAATGTCAAATGCCTTGATGCCGAATTTATTCTGGATGTCCCGGCGCATTTTGTCGCTCCACGGCTCAGCGCCGAAAAAACCGGCTTTCAAACCCAGTTTACTGATATCAATGCCTTGATCTTTGGCAAACTCGGCCAGATACAGACAGTATGACGGGGTGCAGGTGAGAACGGTTGTTCCGAAATCCTGCATCAATTGCAATTGTTTTTTTGAATTGCCGCTGGATGCCGGCAGAACTGTGGCGCCAATACGGTGTGCTCCGTAATGTACACCCATGCCTCCGGTGAACATGCCGTAGCCAAAAGCATTCTGAACGGTATCAGAGCTGTCAACATTGCCCATGCCTAAAGTCCTGGCCATGACTTCGCCCCAGAGTTCAATGTCGTTGCGGGTATAGGCGTCGACTACCGGTTTGCCGGTGGTGCCGGAAGAGGTATGCACTTCGACGATTTCCTTCCGGTCCACCGCCAGCAGCCCGTACGGATAAACGTTGCGCATTTCATGCTTGCTGGTAAACGGCAGTTTGGAAATATCCTCAATGCTGGTAATGTCGTCTGGCGTGATGCCATGCAGATTCATTTTCTCGCGGTAAAACGGAACCCGGTCATATACGCGCCGGATCAACGCTTTAAGGTTTGCGCTCTGCTCTTTGCGGAGCTGCGGGACTGGCATCTGCTCTTTTTCCGGATTCCACATAATGTCTGCTCCTTAATATGACAATAATTGCTTTCCTGCTTCAAAAGCTTTTATGTTCAATTCTTCAGTACCTGCGGGAACAAGTTCGCGGATGGCTTTGATCCAGGAATTGTCACTGATATCAATCATCTTTGACAGGGCGCCCAATAATGCCACATTCAGCACTTTGACATTATTAAGTTCCTTTTTCAATATTTGAGGATCAACAATACAAAGGTTTTTGTAGTTTTTCTTAAGAAACTCCAGCGTGCCTTCAGGGTACGCAGTCTGATTTGACGGCAGGATTTTCTCATCAAGACAGATAATTGAACCTGCCGGTTTCAGAAATTGCAGCCAGCGCAATGTTTCGATTTCTTCGAGCGAGAAAAGCACATCGGCTTCACCTTCCGGAATGACCGGGGAATAAACTTTTTTGCCGAAGCGGATATGGCTGAATACGGAACCGCCGCGCTGGCTCATCCCGTGAATTTCGTTCTTCTTGACATCATGCCCGTCAAACATTGCCGCAAGCGACAGAATATTGCTTGAGAGTACCGTCCCCTGCCCGCCGACGCCGATCATTAATATATTCGTTATTTTATCCTGCATTATATTTTGTCTCCGTCAACCGTTGCCGCTTGTTTCTTTTTACGCTGATTAATCATACACGGGCCCTTAATCACCAGCAGTGAAAGTTCGTTGCGCTCAATTAACTCGTTCAACGCTTCCTCCACTTCCGCTTTTTTATATGCGTTGACAATTTTGATGTTCTCGTCTTTCAGTCCGACCGCCTCGGCCAGCTTGCGATAATCAAGCGTCCAGGTCGGCAATCCGCTGATGGTATTGCCTGTAAGCGGATTCGGCTGCATGCCGGTCATCGCGGTCGTGCCGTTGTCCAGCACGATATTCAAGGTATTCCGTTTGTTATACGAAGCGTTTATCAGCCCGGTTATGCCGGAATGGGCAAAAGTGGAATCGCCGATTACCGCCACCGTTTTTGCTGTTTTCTCTCTGCCCATGGCAATTTCCATGCCCTGCGCCACGGTAATGCTTGCCCCCATATCCACACAAGTGTCCATAGCGTGGAAAGGCGGCAGTGCGCCAAGCGCATAACAGCCGATGTCGCCGGAGACAGTTGCTCCAATCCTGCTGAGAATTTCATAAATGGTCCGGTGAGGACAGCCGGTGCAAAGGCTCGGCGGACGGGACGGCAGCGCGAAAGGCAATGCCGTAGCGGCACTTTGCTTCGCTCCGCCAAACGCCTTGCGCAGCATGGACGGAGTATATTCACCGGTAACCGGCAATATGTCTTTGCCGCGCGTCTTAATTCCTCTGGCTTTCAAATAGTCTTCGATAAACGGGTCAAGCTCTTCAATCACAATCACTTCATCGAATTTGGCACAAAACTCATGCAGTTCCTTTGCCGGCAGCGGATAAACCATCCCCAGCTTGAAAACCGGCATCTCCGGAAAGACTTCCTTTACATAGGTGTAACAGATACCGGCGGTGACAATACCTGTCCCGGCATGACCTTCAGGAAGATTGTCGATCTGGTGCATACCAATCCTGCCGGCGTTTTTCTCAATTTCAATCAGCCGTTTTTCAACCACGTTATGCCGTTCCCTGGCAAACCCCGGAACCATTACATATTTCCGCAGATTACGGGTGAATCCGGAAACTGCTTTTTCACGGCGTTCGCCCGGTTCGACCACTGTCATGGAATGCGCGATCCGGGTTACCAGACGCAAAAATACCGGTGTATCGAACTCTTCGCTGATTTCAAAAGCCTTTATGGTATATTCCTTTACTTCCTGCGAATCAGCCGGTTCCAGCATCGGCAGTTTCGCCGACCTTGCGTAATTGCGGTTGTCCTGCTCATTCTGCGAGGAATGCATTTCCGGATCATCGGCGGTGACTATGACCAGTCCGCCGTTCACTCCGGTATAGACGGCGGTGAACAGCGGGTCCGCCGCGACATTCACCCCGACATGTTTCATGGTGACCAGCGCCCTGGCTCCGGCGTAGCTTGCGCCAAGTCCGACTTCAAGGGCCACTTTTTCATTCACGCTCCATTCGCATTCCACCCCGGCATATTTATGGAGGCTTTCCAGTATTTCGGTTGAAGGAGTTCCCGGATAGCCGGTACCGGCTTTTACTCCGGCTTCCCAGGCTCCGCGGGCAACTGCTTCGTCGCCTGACATCAACAGTTTATCTTTGCTCATTACGGCCTTATTTTCCTGTGAGGTTAATTATCAATATAAATCAAGCTATACAATTTAATACAAATTCGATGAAATCAAAGTGTTGAAACATAAGTTTTAAAGCTTCTGTTGATTCATGATGTTCAGGGGGTAAATTAGAAGCGCTAAAAATGGAGATGCTTTATATGAAAATGTGGAATATCCAGGAACTTTTTAAAACGCCGGAAACTTATGATGCGCCGGGGTTCAATTATCCCGGCATGACTCCTGTCTTCTATGACGGACTGCCGTATCATGGCAAACCTACCCGTATTTTCGCCTGGTACGGGATGCCGGCCAGCGCGACAAAAAAGAAAAAAGTTCCCGGCATCGTACTGGTTCACGGCGGCGGCGGAACCGCTTTCGGCGACTGGATCAGACTGTGGAACTCCAGGGGCTATGCCGCGATCGCCATGGATACCTGCGGCGGCGTTCCGGCATGGAGTGAAAGCTCGCACTGTCAGAACCTCTGGCCGCGCCATGCACACTCCGGACCGGCGGGATGGGGCAACTATGCCCAGACTGAACTGCCCGCACATAACCAATGGATGTATCATGCGGCAGCCTCGGTAGTACTCGGGCATTCCCTTTTGCGCTCATTGCCTGAGGTAAATCCAGACAAAATCGGACTGACCGGCATCTCCTGGGGCGGTGTTCTGACTTGCGTTGCAGCCGGAATCGACCCCCGCTTTGCTTTCGCCGTTCCGGTGTACGGCTGCGGTTTTCTTGACGACGGATGCTGCGGCCTCTACAA
>CAIJKT010000512.1 GCA_903821255.1 uncultured Lentisphaeria bacterium
CATGTCTTTGGTCATGCCGCCTTCTGCGGCGAACTTGTATTTATGCAGTGCCATGGGTTTATTCGTTGTCGATGGTTGCCATCAACACCTCCTCCGCGGTGGTGACGCCGTCCTTGACTTTCAGCATCCCGTATTCAGTCAGCGGCATCATGCCTTTTTTCACTGCGATGGATGAGATATCCATGCTGGTGGCGTTGCGCAGTATTGCCGCACGGATGTCGTCGTCCACGAGCAGCAGTTCCAAGATGCCGGTACGGCCGCGGAAGCCGGTGCCGGAGCAGTTTTTGCAGCGGTTGCCGGTAAAATTGAAGTTGATGCCGGAACCGCCGCATTCCGGGCAGATAGTCCGTACCAGCCGCTGGGAAAGCACACCCGCCAGAGATGACGAAACCAGAAATCCCTCCACCCCCATGTCCAGCAGGCGGCTGACCGCCCCGGCTGAATCGTTGGTGTGCAGCGTGCTGAACACCAGATGCCCGGTCAGCGCCGCGTTGATGGCAATGGCGGCGGTTTCCCGGTCGCGGATTTCGCCGACCAGGATGATGTCAGGATCCTGCCGCACGATATGGCGCAGGCCGCTGGCGAATGTCAGCCCGATTTCGGCGTTTGCCTGCATCTGGCTGATGCCAGGAAATTTGTATTCAACCGGGTCTTCAATGGTGATGATCTTGTGTTTGCCGTCGTTCAGCTTATCAATCACGCTGTACAATGTGGTGGTCTTGCCGCTGCCGGTCGGCCCCACCACCAGCACCATGCCATGCGGCAGTTTGATAAGCTTCTCGAACTTCTTCTGCAAATTCTCTGTCATTCCGACATGGGACAATTCGAATGCCAGCGTGTCCTTGCGCAATATTCGGAGCACGATACTTTCACCGCAGATGGTCGGGATCGTGCTGATACGGATATCCAGTTCCTTGCCGCCAAGTAAAAAATTCGTGCGTCCGTCCTGCGGCAGCCGCCGCTCCGCGATATTCAGTCCGCCGATGAGTTTGATCCGCGAAGCCACTGCCGGATACTGTGACAGGGGACACGAAAGGTAAGTGTGCAGAACGCCGTCTATCCGGAAACGTATTGCCAGTTCTGTTTCCCGCGGCTCGATATGGATGTCGCTGGCCCGCTGTTCGACCGCACGGGAAAAAATTTCGTTGACCAGCCTGACGATCTTGGCCTCGCTGGCCAGTGACTTCAGCATTTCTTCATTCTCTGTATCGGAGAATACTCCGTCCTGGCCGCCGTCCCGATTCTGCGCTGAGTTAAGTTTGGCGATAAGCCGTTCCAGCAGGCTGCGCCGGATCAGGCGGAAATGCACTTCCCGTCCATGCAGTTTTTCGATGAAGTAGCGGTGGCGGTTGATGGAATAGGGGTCGCAGACCAGCAGCTTCAATACGTTATTTTCCTCTTCAAGCCCCAGACAGCAATTGGCCGAGAGATATTCCGGAGAAAGATACGGGATTGCCGCCGGTTCCGGCAGTTCCTCCTCCTCAATTGTTCCCAACTGCGTCGCCGCCAGATATATTTCCAGCAGTTCAGCCTCGGACAGCGTGCCGCTTTCGCATAAACTCCAGTCATACCGCCGCCGGTCAGTCGTCTTGATTTTTTCCAGGTACGACGGATCGCGCTGTGAAAGCCGCTCCTCAATCGAGCGCCAGACACTGTCATTGAGAATGACTTCTTTCATTAGGCAATCCTCCTGATTAAATCTACCAGATCCAGGAACCGATCTCACCGGACTCGTCTCTTTCCTTCAATTCCGGTTGAATCTTTTTCAGCACGTCGATTGACTCCCGGAAACGGCCGATCAGTTTTTCCAGTTCGGTGTCCTCTTCAATGATGTTCGCCGTGATGAAGACCAGCATTTCAGTCCGCTTTTTGGTACGGGTTGAACTGCCCAGCAGATGGCTGATGAACGGGATGTCAATCATCATCGGCACCGAATCCAAAGTATCTTCGTACTGCTCTTTGATCATACCGCCGATGATCACAGTTTTGCCGCTGCGCAGCGACATCGATGTTTTCAGCACCCGTTCCTGGATTGTCGGTGTGTCGATATTTGCTTCGACGGTGGTCCTCACCGCTTCGGATACCGTCTGCTCCAGTTCGATCTCCACCAGTTTGCCTTTCGTGACATGC
>CAIJKT010000513.1 GCA_903821255.1 uncultured Lentisphaeria bacterium
ATGGTAATGATGGCATGGGAGCCGATAGTCAGCATTTCGGCGGACGGGTTTTCATTCCTCCAGCGGGCTGACGGCACGAAGCCGGGGAAAATGCCGCCCATGAAGCAAAGTCGCATGGAAACGGCTTTGAGTTCGCCCAGTTCCCCGTGATTGATGGCTTCAATCAGTGTTTTGACCAGCGGACGCGTGTGATAACCGGCAAGCATAAATCCGCGTTTGCCGCTCTCTTTTTCGGCCCGGCATATCTCCCGCGCCTGCTCCTGATTCATCGCCAGCGGCTTATCCGTGACCACATGCTTGCCGGCCCGCAGCGCGGCGCAGATAATC
This sequence comes from uncultured Lentisphaeria bacterium, assembly GCA_903821255.1. The sequence goes on from CAIJKT010000513.1 coordinate 328, forward strand.
TCCGCTTTTTTCGCCGGACAAACCATTACCGAAATAATCTCTATTGCCGGATCGTTGACCACATTGTGCCAGTCGGCATGGAGCACCGCATTAAATTGGGCTGCATATTTTCCGGCTTCTTCCTCAAGTTTGCCGCCGTAACAGCCGGTGCCTAATTCATCGCTGCTGCAGACGGCTGTGACTTTTGCCGGTCCGTTTGCAGTCAGCAGCGCCTGTTCCAGACTGTGACAGCCGTAGACCCCGATCCCGATGACTCCGATATTATAAGATTGCATTGAAATTCTCCAGTCCGATCGCTTGTTCGGTTTCTCCGCTTTCGCTGCCTCTGAGCAGGGCGTTCATCAGCGCCAGCGATTCATTGATGCGCGGTGATTGTTCGACGCCGGTGATGATTTGCATCGCATAGGCGTCTATTGCCAGCCGGAACGATTCGATGACGTCCTCTTCCGGGGACAATGCGATACTGACCATTTTTAACGGTTCCGGCGGCTTTCCAGCCTGGTATAAAATCAGCTCGGAACTGCCGTAAACCTGCCTGATTTCACCTTTCGTGCCGATGATGGACCGCTGCATGCCGCCCGGCAGGCCGTCGCTCAGCAGCATGGTGTTGTATTCGAAGTTAAAAGTCACATTATTTTTCATGGGGAAAATTGCCGACCAGTAATTCGGGCCTTCGCCCAGGAAACTCGGTTCGCCGCAATCATTTTTAGCGGCGAACAATTGAACAGTATCCGGCAGTGATCCGGAATATAAAAAGGCTTCGTCCAGCCAATGCATGGAGTTATGCAGCCAGACGCCGCCGCATTCCGCTTTCAGGTATCTGCTTTGCGGATCGCCGATGGAGAAGCGCCGTCCCCGGTAGTTGATGATGATTTCCCGCAGCCGTCCGATGGCGCCGTCGTCAATATATCTCTTTATGGAACGGCAGAGACGGGTTTCACGGCAGTTAAGCAATACTTTAAGAGAACCGGCGGATTGTTTCGCCGCGGCAGCCAGTTTGAGCAGTTCATCGCGGTTCAGGCATGGCGGCTTCTGAAGCAGGACATGCTTTCCCGCCTGTAATGCCATTTCGGCATGCCGGAAATGGCACCAGTCCGGCGTGGCGATCTGGATCATTGCAATTTCCGGATCAGCCAGCATGGCGCTGTAATCAATATACGCCTTCAGACGGTATTTCTGCGCATATTCAAAAACTCCGGGGTTCAGGTCGCAAAGCGCGACCGCTTCCACCAGTTTCGATTTCAAGGTGGCGGGGAGTTGATGGTTGGTGGCGATATTCGGCTGTCCCGCACCCAGTATTCCGGTTTTGATGGTTCGTGTTGAGTCGGTCATAATTTTCCTGTGTATTTATTTCATGGTCACTTTAAGTGCTGCTGTTTAAAAGTCAAGCCTCCGTGACGTGAATTCCGTTTTTGCTACCAGCTTGCCGCGGAGATTACGGTAAATCCGCTTTTCTGTCCTGCGGGCGAGACCGCCAGCACGAGCGAGGTCGGACAACTTTTTTCCGGCGTTTTGCGCCATTCGTAAACCACCATCGGATTGTATGCCGCGGGCAATGCGAAATCCTGGCTGGCTAACCAGCGGCGGAAATGGCCGTCTGGAAGCGGATTGAACTGCTGCAGGAAGTCGCCATTAAGCTGAAGCGTATAATTGGAATTGTCAGCATAGCGCACAATGAATTTGCCCGGAGATTCGGTGTCGCTGATTTTGATGAAGCGGGCGCTGACCAGCACCGCCACCCCGTTGGCGCCGGACGGGATATCCGCCTTCAGTTCAACCGGCGCGTTAACGGCGGTTTCCTTGAGCGCCGCAAATTTCACCTGGGAGCCAATACTGAATTCGGCCCGCAAATAGATGCTTTTAGGACCGCTGAAGTCGTGAACGGAGATCACGCCGCCGTCAGGCGATATCGGCTGATTGCCGCCGTGGTGAGTGCCATGAGCAAATTTTTCAATCCTGCCATTGCGGAAAACCCATTCCAGGCCGATTGAATTAGTCCGTGAGGATGTTCCGTAATTCGGGGTGTACAACATAGCCTGCCTGGTGCCGCGCGGCATGTCAACGCCGTCGAGTTTTACCCCGGCCGCCTGATTCTGCGGGTCCAGTACATAAACCGCGGTTCCGGCTTCGGCGGCAGCTTTGCGGACGTCTGCCGGAGCATTCAGGATGTTCAGGTCGCATTGTCCGGCGGCAATTGGTTTGTTTCCGGGAAAGAGCAATCCGCCTGCCGGCAGAGGCGCTCCGGCTTTCGATTCGCCGGTGTTGCCGGCGACTCCGGTAAATTCAATTTCCCGGGTTGTCGCCGGAATGCGGTCCGGCCGGTTATTGAAATGCCGGTTGAAAACGGCTGCGGCCTGATATCCGGCGGTAAAATCTTTATGTGCGGCATTCCAGGCGTATTCGGCGGTATGCACAAAACCGGTTGCGGTTTGCGCCGGTCCGTCCCAGGTAGTACCCAAAACCGTTCCGATCTTTAATTTGTTCGAGGCCTGAATCAATTGCCGGGTTCCGGGATGCGAATTCCACGGGCTGACCCATATTTCATTGCCTGCATTGATTAATGCTTCAAGTCCGCGGTAGGAATCAACCGGATCATAACACCAATAATTGACTACAAAATTTTTGTTCACGCTGTTGCGGACAGCGGCTGTATCTTTGCCGTTAGCCGGCTCGCCCGGACTGGCATCCGACGGAGCCAGCAGCATGTCGTGCCAGATTACCGGACGTATTTTGCGTGATGCGAAATATTCGGATGTTTTGTTCAGGAATTCGGCATAGAGTTCCGCCGGCTTGCGCCCGCTCTGCTCAGCAAGTTTGGCAAATGCCGCATTAGATTCGTCAGTGCCGATGTGAATATATTCCGGTTTGCCGAAGAGCTCGGATAATTCGTCAAGCACGGCAAAATATTTTGGATAAAATTCCGGTCTGGTAATATCCATTGCCACGCCGCGCCCTTTGGCGTCTTTAATCACAAATAACTGCGGAGCGCGACCCACATGTCCGACACTATTGATTGCCGGATAAACTTTCAAACCGCGAGCCCGGGCGTAATTAATTAACTCGCGCAATTCCTGCTTGCTCCAAGCCTTCGGGGGGGAAGCAAATTCCTTTGATTCAAAACAGCCGCCAAGCTCCATTACCACGAAGTTGTAGCCGAGCCGGGCCATCGTGTCAAGCGAGCGGCGTATAATCTCCTGCCTTACGGCGGCATCAAGTCCGGCGGAAAATGCCATTTGCAGCATCATGCCGCGCTGCGGGATATCCGGCCAGTCGGTGATTTTTAATTCCCGGCAGCTCAGCGAACCGTCCGGGTTCATTTTGACGAAGCTGCTGTCGAAGATAGCCAGCAGCCGCCCGACTGCACGATATCCGCCGTCGCTGCCTGAAACCGTTATGATAATCCGTTCAGGCATGAATTCAAGTTTATATGCTTCATCGCCATGTTTCAAGTCCTGATGTTTGAATTCAATAGTTACTCCCGGCGTACCGTTTTCCGCTGCGTTCCAGCCGAACAGCCGTTTCAGGTCAGATTTCAGCCAGTCAGCATAACCGTTCTCCGACGGGCGGTCATTGAGAATTTGAAACGGCGGTTTGATGACGATTGCTTCAGTGCCGATACTGAAATCCTTGGGTTGCGGCGTCAGTCCGAATGCCGCCATTTCCGCCGCGGAATTCCCGGCCAGGACGCCATTGCCGATTCCCGTGAACGCCAGGGCGCATAACGCTGAATAAATGTTCTTTTTAGAAAATTTCATGATCTATTCTTTCAAAATTGCAGATTCCATATGTCTTATCGCTATCCCATGCCGCTAATTTTTAATTTCCGGGCGTGTTATTCAGCATTTTATAGCCTTTCGCCGAGACATAAGCTTTAATATACTGGTTGGATGTGAAATCGGTTCTGTCATACTGGTTCAAACGGTCACCGGTGCTGTCTGCGACGTGACCGTCAACGAACGTCAAGTTGGCCCGTCCAAGATGCCGCTCGTAAATGCCGAGTACATCGGTGCCGGTCGGCCCCGCGCCGGTCCGGTAATAAGTGTCGCAACCGTAGAGCATGGGATTCGAATCGCCGGCGGGATAGGTTCCTTTCATGTTGATTGAATCGGCGAAGAGAACGAACCTGGAAGGATATTTGAACCTGGTGAGGCGGTAAAATATCTTGCGGTCAATTCCGGCGACCTGAATGAAAACCGTATAAGGTTCGACTTCATTAGCCGCAATTGAGCCTGCTCCGAAGTTGCCGCTGCGGAACATCGCGTAAGTGGCATTGTAGCCGGTCTGTATCTTGGTGCTCGGACAGTACAGCGCTTTAAATTTGTCGCCGCCGACAGAGGCAAACATGGTGTCGCGCCAGTTGATATAGGCGGTATTGGCGGCGTTACGTTCCTGATAGCAGACATAGTCGTTGAAATCCATCGCATACATCTGCGACATCTGCGAAACCTGCCTGAGATTGCCGCCGCAACTGGCGGCCCGTGATTTTTCACGGGCTTTGTTCAAGGCAGGCAGCAGCATGGCCGCGAGGATTGCGATGATGGCAATCACAACCAGGAGCTCGATAAGTGTGAAATTCTTTTTCATTTTTCCCTCCTTTAGAGGTTTGTTGTTTATGTTTCTATTAAAAATCGATAAATTCTCAAATTCAAACCAGCATTGCCTCCTGGCGTAGTTGTCCCTGTCCCGTGTGCAGCTCGTCCGGCAAAATCAGGTCAGGCATCAGCCGCCGGATTTCAGTCGCCGTCTTGTTGCTGTTAAGCTGATTCAACATCAATTCCGCTGCGGCCTGCCCGATTTCTCTTAACGGGCGCTTTATGACCAGATAATGTTTCATAAACTCATAATCATAATGCCGGGCAGGGTCAAAACCGGCAATAACCATGTCACTGGAAAACATCCCTGACTTCCGCAGTTTGCGGTATAATAAATATGCAAAGGTAATGTTGAAGGCGATAAAACAGCGGCAATCCGGATGGCGGGAAAAAACTCTGTTGACGCCTTTGTCGATCAAATCCTCGATCGTCTGGAAAAAATCCGGTCCGCTGTGATCGAGCACTAACAGCGAATCATCAGACGGCAGTCCGCAATATTCCAGACCGAGCCGGTAACCCATCAGCCGCTCTTTGCCGACAATATAGTCATCTTTGCCGAAATAGGCGATTTTATCGAACCCGCGGCCGGCGAGTTCCTGTACGGTTTTTACCACTCCGCCGGAATTGTCGGTGACAACCTGCGGCCCGTAAAAACCGGGCAGCGGCCGGTCCACGACAACTACAGGAATACCATTTTCGGATAAACGCTGCGCGAAAACCAGACTCTGAGATTTGCTGCTGCCGAAGTGAATGCAGGGCGACAGCAGTATCCCTATGATGTTCTAGGTCTTTACTTTATTAATGATGAATTCGTAAGAGTTGGTGGTGGCTTCCAGAAATACATTGGTGAGCACCACGTTCCGGCTGAAAATATAATCCTGGAAGCCATGCAGCAATTCCGGTTCCACCGTCCCGGCCTGGGATACGAAAGCCAGCAGGATTTGAGAACTGGAGTTGCGTCCCTTGAGATGTTCAGGTTCCCGTCCCCGGATAAAAGTTCCGATTCCGTCTATTCTGGTGAGCAGTCCGTCTTCCACCAGCCGGCTGACCGCCTGATTGATCGGAAAACGGCTGATCGCCAACTGCTGCGCCAGTACCGGTTCGGAAGGAATTTCCCCCGACGCGGCGGGATTGTCAATGAATTCCCGTTTTATATAATCTATTACCATCTGATATTTAAATGTTCTCATAACTGCCTGTTCAATATTTAATACAACCAAAAGCATCGTGTTGATAATATTCTAACATGTATTTACATGATTGTCAATAGCGGATTAATGCAACTAGCATCATTTTTAATTATTTTTCTGCATATTCCATTGTTTTTAGCAAAAACTCATCTTTACAAAGCAAGCATACGGAGTTATACTAAAGCATACATGTATTAATGATGTATGCTTGTTGAATAAAACTTTAAGGAATATTTAGACAAGATGAATATAATTACAGGCTTAAACGATGGAATGGAAATCTGGCCTCCGCCGCAGGAATTGCATTCCCTCCCCAATGAAAAATCTTTTTTGCAGAAAGATCTTGACGGCAATATCAGATGGAACTCGGCGACGCCGCCAACTGCCGGAGCTCATGAATTTGCCGCAAAAAACAGATTGAAAATCATTTATAATTTTTGTCCGGATAATTTTTATTTCTGCATTGGCGGAGAGTTCAGCCCGCAGTGCAAAAGAATGCTTTATCTTGACCGCCAGGGATATTATCTGCGGATATCGTCTGCCGGAATCCTGGCCGAAGCGAATACTGCGGAAGGATTGTTCTATGCTTTGATTACTTCCACCCGGTTGCTGGAAAAATATCCGGAGATCCGGGCGGTCGAGATATTTGACCGTCCGAACTGCGAACACCGGGGAATCATGATTGACCTCGCCAGAGTGGTCGAAAGTCCGGGATTCATCATCTCGCTGCTGCCTTTCCTGGCGGAATGCAAGTTTAATCAGATATATCTGTACCTGGAGAATAAATTACAGTTTAAAAGCCATCCGCTGCTGGCGCATCCATGCGCGTGGTCGCATGAAGAAGTCACAAATCTGATACTTCGGGCGGCAGAATTCCATGTGGAAATTATTCCAATGCTGGCTACCATCGGGCATATGGAATCAATGCTGAAGCACCCGGCATATAAACATCTGAAAGCACGAAATACCGGCGACCATCTGGATACGGATCTTCCGGCGGCAAAAGAGTTCATTGACTCTATGATTGATGAAATCTGCACTTTGTTTAAATCAGGGTATGTTCATCTGGCCGGAGACGAATGTCCGTATCTCGGCGCGGATAAGCCGGAGACGGTCCGCAAATATGCAGCGTTTGTCAATTATATGGCGGAACGTTTGCGGCAGCACGGCCGTCGCGGCATTATCTGGGGCGATATGATCGAGAAATATCCGGAGTTGATGAAGAATCTTGACAAAAGCCTGATCCCGGTGGTCTGGAAATATGGTCCGATGGACGATATGCTGATGCCGCTGCCGGAGGATTTCGTGAAGGCTGGTTTCGACACGGCGCTGGCTCCGGCGATTCTGGCGGATGAGCCGTTCCTGCCGACGGTTGAGCGGCTGACCCGCAATATTCCGTATCTGCTGCGCCGTACCGGAATGTGGGGAACCATTAATTGCATGTGGGAACCGCGGACGCAGAATCTGTCCGTCGCCAGACTGGGCATGGCAATTGCCGGGGCATATTCCTGGATGCCGTTCTTTCAAACGGACGGACTGATGCGGCGGGCTTCG
>CAIJKT010000514.1 GCA_903821255.1 uncultured Lentisphaeria bacterium
AACCGGCAGTTTTGGTAATAGATTTAGCAGATTTTAAATAAAATAACAGGAGTTGAACATATTATGCCTTTTGAACATGGAACTTTTGCCGTATCGGTCTTTAAACTGGCTTCAAAATTGCCGGAAGATTATCTTGGACTTTTCGCCGCGGACACCGCGGGGATGCTCGATCAGGTAAAGGACGAGCCGCAGATCGGCTGGGTCAGCGGACGGCATCTGCTGGAATCAAAGATCGATGAAGAAACCGCAATTTGCGGCGGCCACCTTTATCTGAATCTGCGTAAAGCTGAAAGGAAAATTCCTTCTGTTCTCATGAAAGCCATCTGCAAACGCGAAGAACTGGTTTACATGCAGGCGAATAATGCGATCATGGTGCCGTCGCGTGTTAAACACGAGATCAAGAAAGATGTCATCGAGAAGCATCTGATGAAAATGCCGCCGTCGCTGGCCGGGGTTCCGGTAGTGGTCGATTTGTCCACGAATATGCTTTATCTGGGAACCGGTTCCACGTCGCAGATTGACAATTTTATTGCATTTTTCCATAAAACCACCAACATTGAGCCTCGACAAATGGGCATCGGGGAAATGATGGAAGAGATGTTTCATAAGACTGAAGCCGATCTGCCTGTCATCAATTTTTCCGACCGTCCGGACGGCGAGCTGACCCCCGGCCGCGATTTCCTTACCTGGCTCTGGTATTACAGCGAGAAGGAAGGTGGACGGGTGTCGCTTGAACAGTTCGGCGATTTCGATATCATGATCGAAGGTCCGTTGACTTTTGCCTATTCCGCCGAAGCTCAGGGTGCGGCGGAAACCTCGATCAAGAAAGGCGGCAGCCCGCAGCGCAGCGCAGAGGCCAAAGCGGCGCTGATTGTCGGCAAAAAACTCAAGAAAGCAAAATTTGCCATGGCGCGCGGCGAGGATGTATGGGCAGGTACTTTTGACGCCGACCATTTCACATTCAGCGGACTTTCTCTGCCCGAAGGCGAAGAAATGGACATACATACGCGCTTTGCCGAAAGAATCATGAACCTGGATATTTTCCAGCAGGCCATGAAAGCATATTTCGCGAAATTCTTTGAGACCGTGAAGGCTATAAAATGGCCGGAAACTGAAAAGCAACTGCAGAAGTGGGCGCTGGAGCGGGATTCCTATTAATCCATCACAGGCTTGTCAAGCTGCAGGCATGGCAAGCCGGTTTCACTATTTTGAAGCTTCAGCCGGATGTTTTTTCAGCAAAGTTCTGCTGGTGCGGTTGATGAGTACGGCCCCGAGCGGTGAGGTCAGAATGATGCTGAATACCGCGATTGCCAGGATTGTTTCTCCTGATTTCACGCCGCATGCCAGTGGAATGGCGCCGATTGCCGCCTGAACAGTGGCTTTGGGGAAATAGGCCAGCACACAGAACAGCTTTTCATGAGAATTGAGTTTTGACCGGAAAAGCGCTAACCATACTCCGAGGCTTCTGCCGGCCAGTCCGATTACAATAATCAAGCCGCCGACGAGTCCGGCATTCAGCGCGACACTGATGTTTACTTGAGCGCCGATCAATACGAACAGCAGGATTTCAGCGAATACCCATACTTTGCCGAATTTTGATGCCAGCCGGTTGGCGGTGTCATTATTTCTCTCGAGCAGTACGAAGCCCATCGCCATGATGCCAAGCAGGCTGGCTACCGGCAGTATATTCCTGATGCTTTTGAAGCTTTCCAGGCTGTTCAGCAGAATAGCTGCCACCAGAAAGACTATCATCTTTTTGGTATCGCGCATTTCAAATTTCTTATACAAGCCGGATAGCAGATAACCGGCCAGCAAGCCCAATGCAAGCCCGGCGATTATCCCGAGCGGAAGCTTTACGGCAATGCTCATAATGCTCTGTCCGGTGTTGCTGAACAAGCTCAGGAAAACCCCGAAAATGGTGATGGCAAAAATATTGTCCAGCGAGGCGCCGGCCAGCAGCAGCGTCGGAACTTCGCGGTTTTGTCCGAACCCGTGTTTTTTAAGCTCAAGCATTTGCGGAACTACAACCGCAGGCGAAACTGCTGCGATAATAAAGCCCAGCATGCCGGCTTCCAGCCACGGCAGCGACAACAGAAGATGCGCCGCCAGCATTACAGTCAATCCTTCAAAAATACCAGGGATGCAGCTCATCTTTAACGCTGGAATGCCGATTTTATTAAGGGTTTCGCGATTGATGCCCAGGCCGGCCCGGATCAGGATTACAATCAGCGCGGCGGTGCGCAGTTCGGCGGAAATATTCAACAGCAGCGGCGATATAAAGTCCAGGCAGTAAGGGCCGAGAATAATCCCGGTCAGGATCATGCCCAGCAGCCCGGGGATTTTGATAAATTCAAAAATCCGGTTCATCAGTAATGCGGCAATGGTTATAACCGCCAGATTGAACAGCATTTTGCCAACCTCTTATTTATAAAAAAAACAGCCCGAAAATACTATTTCGGGCTATGTAATTGCAGATTATTCATAATGAGATCAGGACATGGTTCTGGTCATGTTATCCATTTCCTGAAGCATAATACCAGTACCTTTAACCACCGCCTTCAGCGGATCTTCGGCGACAAATACCGGCAAACCGGTTTCTTCAACGATCAGGCGGTCAAGTCCGGTGAGGAGCGCGCCGCCGCCGGCAAGCATAATGCCGCGGTCAATCAGGTCGGCGGCCAGTTCAGGCGGACAGCGTTCAAGCGTGGTTCTTACCGCTTCAATGATGCTGGTGATCGGTTCCTGCAATGCCATTCTGATTTCGCCTGCGGTGATGCGGATAGTTTTCGGAAGTCCGGAAACCAGGTCACGGCCTTTGACTTCCATGCTGGCGTCATCGTTGGTCGGATAGGCGCTGCCGATATCCATCTTGATTTTTTCGGAGGTGCGTTCCCCGATCATCAAGTTATAAACACGTTTCATGTGCTGGCAGATCGCAGCATCAAGTTCGTCGCCGCCGACGCGGACGCTTCTTGCCCAGACGATACCGGAAAGCGATATAACCGCGACTTCAGTAGTCCCGCCGCCGATATCAACAATCATGCTGCCGGACGGCTCGCTGACCGGAAGTCCCACGCCGATAGCTGCCGCCATCGGTTCTTCGACAAGTACCACATCGCCGGCACCGGCGCGTTTGGCGCTGTCCTTGACGGCACGGTTTTCCACTTCAGTGATTCCGGAAGGTACTGCGACCAGCACTCGCGGCTGAAGCAGGCGCTGCCGCCACGGTACATGGGTCATGGCTTTCTGTATGAAATAGCGCAGCATGTGTTCAGTAATTTCAAAGTCAGCGATAACGCCGTCTTTCATCGGCCGGACGGCGCGAATGTTCCCGGGAGTTCTGCCAAGCATTTTTTTGGCGTCGGTGCCGACTGCGAGCACTTCCTTGGTGTTTTCAGTAATCGCAACAACAGAAGGTTCCTGTAGAACTATTCCTTTGTCTTTTACGAAAACAAGACAGTTTGCAGTACCTAAGTCGATACCGATATCACTTCTAAAAAACCTGGATAACTTCTGATAATTAAACATTACTCTGAAACCCCATCTGTTATATTTAACGTCGCCTCAAAATGCCGACAGAGTT
>CAIJKT010000515.1 GCA_903821255.1 uncultured Lentisphaeria bacterium
TTTCATCTTTCTTGTCCAGCTTGCTTCCGCATTTCGGGCATTGCGAAGGAAGACGATTCTTGCCAGTCAGCAGACTTAAAATATATGCCGCCGGATTATCAGCCCTGATGGTGCATATTTCCGTCCAGGCGCATTTCGGGCAAGTCATTCTGTAAATTTTGAGACCTGTTCGTATAACCATAATCCATACTCCTCTGTTTCACAATGTTTCGAGCCTCGGAACAAAATACCGTGTCTCAAGCGGAGTTCGCGGAGATGGGCATTTTTATCCACGAATGGCACTAATTGACACTAATAAAACAGAAACGCTTGCTGTGAGTTTGATTTCTTGACGCAAATCAAACTCACAGCAAAATATTCATTTGTGTTCATTCGTGTAATTCGTGGACAAAAAAATACCCGCTTCGTGTCTCTGCGCCTTTGTGCGAAATATCCTATTTGTGTTCCGCGTCTCCTGAATTTTTATTCTGAAACATTATAGCGCATAAGGGACGACATTTTGTGTCGTGGTCAGGTATTGGCCTCGATTATTTTTCTGCCGGCGGCGACAATTTTTTCCCGCAGCCATTCCGGGTCCATTACCCTGATTCTTCCAGCTTCAGCCAGAATCCAGCGCATTGCGTCGAATTCTGTCACTGGTTGCAAAACGATAATTAGGCTGCCGTCCGGCTGTGACGTGATCTTAAATTTTTTGGCTTTCTGCTGCTCTTGCAGATAAAAGGCGATGCTGGCATCGCAACACAGCGTAATCCCGCTAAGCTTCGGGTAATTGAACAACCCGTTTTTACGGACTTCCTCCACAATTTCCTGATCTATTTCAAATTCCAGTTTGGTCAATTTCACCGACTTGATCCGGTGGATGGCAAAAATCTTGAGCGTATCGTTCTCTATTCTGCCTTTGACATACCAGATGCCTTTGTGAAAGGAAATGACATGCACGTCAAGCTGCTGGTCGGAATGGTTGCCGTCCTGGGACTTGTAGGTGATTTTAACAGCACGGCGCAATCGCCAGCCGTCGAATACAGTTTTGAAAATGTCCGGATCAATCTCAACGTTAATTCCGGAAGCGACAATCAGCGATTCAATAAACGCTTTATCCAGAAATTCCGAATTGCTGCTGGCCAGCTGCATATCCACGGCATCGCGAATCGAACCTTTCAGAGGCTGCGGCATCATATCTTCCGCCAGCCTCGCGCCAAGCAGTGATGACGTCATCAGTTCTTCACATAACGGCGGACATTGAAATTCCCAGTAATTGCTGGTTAAAAAATAGCCGTTGCGCTCCGGGTCAAATTTCAGCGGAGCATCAAACTCACTCTTTAAAACATCGATATCACGCTGAACCGTCCGTGCCGAACAACTGATATTCAGATTTTCCATCAGATCCATCTGTTTTAGTTTTTCGGCAAAGGTAATGCTGTTCGGGTAGCGGTTCTGTTTTAACTCAGCTATGAACTTGATCATCCGCAACAACTGTTTTTTATTTACAGGCATAATCCCTCCGCTTTTCTTTAAAACAACAATATCACCTTGGAATATGAATACAAACTCAGCAACGACAAAAGATGGCAAGCCTGCAAATGTAAAATATGAACATGAAGAATGTATAGCCTTGCCATATTCCAATAGTTAAATGTGCCAATGGCACGAAAAGAGAGCATTCATAGAAATTTAAGTAATCGCGCAGAAATAACTTGACATATTTAGCCACTACTCTGCGGACTTATGGAATAGTTCCATTCGCCATGAAAA
>CAIJKT010000516.1 GCA_903821255.1 uncultured Lentisphaeria bacterium
CCGACACCTCAATGCAGCTCCATGAAATTGCGGCGGAATGCGGGTTTGATAATTTGAACTATTTCTTTACCGCGTTCAGGAAGCACTACGCCACCACTCCGCGAAAATACCGGCTGCGCACCCGTGCCGGCAACCGCATAGTATAGCGGTACAGACACTGCCCGGATTAATTAAGTAGCTGTAAAGAACAGCTCCTAAAGTGCGGCGAACGGTATTTCGATCAATTTTCCGGTAATCAGCGCCGGACGTTCCGAATTGGAAACGACTACGCCGAAATCACATTTATACTCGGCGATAAAATCGGTGATGCCGCGTAAATCCCGTCCGGATGTCTTGTTGGAATACTTCACCTCAACCGGGAGCAGTCCGAATTCGCCCTCCAGAACCAGGTCTACTTCAGCGCCTGCGGCGGTCCGGTAATAATAATAGTCGAATGCACTGCCGGCAATGCAGAATCCTCTGATGATGTTTTCCATCACCATCGCTTCCCAGGAATGTCCCATCGCCGGGTGAGTCAGCAGGTCATCAATGCCGGCAAGATGCAGCAAAAAATGGAGGAGTCCGGAATCGCGCAGAAAACCCTTGGGATGTTTGACAATCCGCTTGGATGCGTTTTTTTCGTATGGAGGAATGTGCCGCCATACGAATGATCCGTCGGCGATCTGGAAATAATCCCGGACCGTGGGCTGGGACACTCCCAGCGCACGCGCAATATCAGAATAATTAATGACTTGCCCGGACAGATTGGCCAGCATCTGCACGAAAAGCTGATATTTACTGGAATTCAGTCCCGGAAACAGCCTCAGGATATCCCGGTTTATGTAGGTTTGTAAATAATTCTGCATCCATATCCTGGAGAACCTCGGATTATTTTTAAGCCAAACCTCAGGATAGCCGCCGCGATGCCAGTACTCATGCAGTTGCCGGACATCAAGCCGGGCCGCCAGCGCATCAACAATTTCACATGGCTTTCCGGTTTGTCCGGCCAGGCGGTAGAAATCAGATTCTTCGACTTCAAAAGCTTCGGCAAGCGTAAACGGCGAAAGGTCAATGACGGCAATTCTGCCGGCCAGACTTTCCGAGATAGATTTTAACAATGCCGGTGAACTGGAGCCGGTCAGGACGAAACGTCCGTTCCGGCTACGGTCGCTGTCTATCGCCACTCGCAACGCCGGAAAAAGTTCCGGCAGAAGCTGGCTTTCATCAATCGCCGCATGGCCCGGATTCAGCCGGAAGAATAGATCAGGATCACGCGAAATCCGGTTGAAATCGTCCATTTTTTCCATGTCGTAACGTTTCCACGGTTCCGGCAGCTCCTGCAACAGACTGGTTTTGCCGGATTGTCTGGCGCCGAGAATGGCAACGCAGGGAAACAATCCAAGATATTCAAAAAGCAACTTGGTATAATGCCGCTTAATCATGCAAATTAAAACCCTTACTTTGAAATTGCAAGGTAATTATACTATACGATTTTCCACTTGTCAAGCGCCAAATCTGGAATTCAGCCAGAAAATCATGCCGTAAACCGGACAGCCGCCAGTTCTCATAATTCACGCTGCCAGTGGTTGCACAATAACGCTATTCCACATCAAGACAAACTGTTTTCAGTTCGGGCTCCTGACATGGTTTGATGTTGCCGACACCCTTGTCGTACAGCAGTTTCCGGGTCATTCTGCTTACGAGCCAAAGCCCGACCGCCCCGGCAATCACATCGGCGGCCAGACGCGCCACGAACAGACCGGTCAGCGAATGGCAATACAGCGCTAAAAGCGAAAACGGAACCAGCAGGCCGACAATGCGCAGCGTGTTAAGCCAGGCCGCCACCGCCGGACGGTTGCAGCCGGTGTAGAAAAAGCCGCAGTAACGGTGAATCTCCATCATGCCGAATCCCCATGAAACAATCAGCAGATACTGCGTCATGATCGAGATAACGCGCGGATCACTGGAAAAGAGCGGCGGCAGATACCTGGCCCCGATCAGATACACGACTGCCATAAACAATCCGAAGAACCCGGCAAACCGCATTGAAAAGCGCCGGCATTCGTTGATCCGCCCGTACATGCGGGCCCCGAAATTCTGCGCAACCATCGGCATCAGCGACACACCGAGCGCCATCGGCACGATGAACGCCAGCACTTCCATGCGCCCGGCGGCCGCGCAGGCGGCGACTGCGTCATCGCCAAATTCCGAGACAATGCGGGTAATGATGCCGTTGCCGACCGGCATCAGCAGAATGCCGATAATGGACGGGAACGCCACCCGCAGCACCACCATCCACGAATTTTTCAGCAGCCGCCACTTGAAAATTTTCCAGTTCAGCAGGCAATGCCGGTAATGCAGCAGCAGAAACAGCACGATGCTGACGACCGCCTGCGAGAAAATTGTCGCCGCCGCCGCGCCTTTGATGCCCATGGCCGGAAAACCAAGCAGACCGAAAATGCAGACCGGGTCCAGCGCCGCATTCAGCACCATGCCGCCCAGCATCATGAAACTGGCGGTTTTGGTGCTGCCGGTGGCAATCATGAAGTCATTGCAGGTCATGGACACCGCGCCGGTAATGCTGCCCAGATACCAGATTGACATGTAGTCATGAACCATCGGCATTACTTCACGGCCGGCCCCGAAATGCCGGAAAGTCCAGTCAATCGAAAAATATCCGATCAGGCCGATAACCGCGGAGAGAGCAATAATCAGCAGCAGCCCGGCGCTGGCGAGCTTGGCGGCTTTGACATAGTTTCTCCGGCCCAGCGCATGCGCCAGGGGGGTCATCGCGCCGATGCCGAGGCCGCGGTAAATGCACCCGATCAGCATGATCATCGGAAAGGTGAATCCCATCGCCGCCAGCGGCAGCGTTCCCAGTCTGGCGACAAAGAACGTATTGGCGATATTATATCCGGAAATGGCCAGGGTCGCCGGGATCATGGCCGCCCCGGTTTTCAGCATCGTCCCGCCGATGGACCCGGCAGTGTAGCTTCCTCTTGCATTATTCATGAAATTAAACCTATTCTCCTGAATAAATAACCGTATTCGTTTTTCCCATAATTTCCACCCCGGTATCTGTATTATTTCCGGTAATCGTCCGCATTGCGGATATTCCGAATACGGAATATAATTGTTAAGTCTGCGCTTTACAATCCGGTCTTTCGATCTTGAACATCACACAGCCGGGAGAACCAGCTACTGTTTTAGCATCCATGTATCGTCAACGGTATCCTGTGGATTTTTGCCAAATAAAACGGGATATGGTGTAACCGGCTGTTTTTCATTTAAATTTGTAATGTTGAGTCCTGATTTGCGTTTAATCCGCCGTAATAAGTCAATGGCCTCTTTATCATAGGGATCTTTTGCAAGGATCTCTTCACAAATGTCCCGAGCAGTAGAATACGAGCCTTTCTGGTACGAGGCTTCAGCTTCAGCAATCCGGCTGCTTTCAAGCGAATTACAGGCTGACAGCAGCAATAGTATTGGAATTGTAAATATTACTTTTTTTTTCATCATTTATTTTAAAATCTTTCCTTCGCTGCATTTTAATCTGACTAAGATTATGGTTAAAGAAGATTAACCATAAAGCTGTACCTGCTTAAAATTTCAAGTTTTTACTGGTACATTAGCCTCTGCTCAGTTTTGGCTTGCTGAAACCATTTTTCAGCTTCCGCTTGATCTCTCGTCACGCCCCAACCGTTTAAGTAACAACTGCCAAGCTCATGCTGAGCTTTCTTATTATCCATTTCTGCTGCTTTGCGAAACCATTTCACTGCTTCAACTTGATCTTTTGCCACACCAGCGCCATTTAAATAACACCATCCGAGATTATACTGTGCTTCCACATTACCCTGTTCAGCAACTTTACGAAGTTTTTTTGCTGCTTTACAAAACCATTTTTCAGCTTCGGCCTGATTTTTGTCCACACCAATACCATTATAATAACAAAACCCAAGATTATACTGTGCCATTGCATTGCTCCATCCTTCGGCCCTGCCCTGCTCCGCAGCCTCACGAAACCATTTTACCGCTTCGAATTGATCTTTCGTTATGCCAACACCGTTAAAACAGCAAACGGCTAGTTCATACTGTGCGGTTACATCTCCCTGTTCAGCGGCTTTGCGATACCATTTTAACGCTTCGGCTTGATCTTTCTCAACGCCCCAGCCATTATAGTAATAACTACCAAGCGTATATTGTGCAGTTGCATACCCTTGTTCAGCGGCTTTGCGATACCATTTTAGCGCTTCAGCATATTTCACAGCCCCGTCTCCACAGTAACGATACGCAATCATACACTGTGCTTTCGCATTCCCTTGTTCAGCAGCTTTGCGATACCATTTGGCAGCTTCAGCGTCATTTATCTCTGCATAATGATTACCGAGCCAGAGCTGTGCATCCGCATGCCCCTGTTCAGCAGCTTTACAAAACCATTTTACCGCTTCAGAATCATCTTCACTCAACTCCACGCCCCTTCCGTATGCATAACAGCTACCCAGCTCAAACTGTGCATCCCTATTCCCTTGTTCAGCGGCTTTACGATACCATTTTACTGCTTCTGCAAGGTCCTTTTTCCTCACGCCGCCACTAATTCTTGTATAATAACGTCCTAACTCAAGCTGAGCCTTCGCATCTCCGAGTTCCGCGGCTTCGCGGCATTGAACGTATGTATTTAATCTTTCAAATTCCTTTTTGGCTGTTGCATGTCCCTGTTCCGCGGCTTTGCGATACCATTTCACTGCATCCACAAGGTTTTTCTTCACGCCGCAATAACCGTTATAATAACAATTCCCGAGATGATACTGCGCTTCCGTATATCCTTGTTCCGCGGCTTTGTGAAACCATTTTATTGCTTCCTCATGATTTTCTTTCACTCCCTTACCGTCTGCATAACAATATCCCAGCATATACTGCGCTTGTGCATCGCCACGTTCTGCGGCTTGACGGTATTGAACGTATGAATTTAATATTTCAAGCTTTTTTGGGCTTTCGCATCTCCCTGCGCTGCTGCTTTGCGATACCATTTGGCCGCTTCAGCACAATCTTGCGTCACGCCATGGCCTCGTTCATAATATATCCCGAGAACGTACTGTGCCGATGCATTGCCCTGTTCCGCAGCTTTACAAAACCATTTTGCGGCTTCGACATCATTGGGTTCCACGCCCAGACCGCATGCATAACAACCGCCAAGACTAATCTGAGCATCCGCATCGCCCTGCTCCGCGGCTTTGCGATACCATTTTACCGCATCGGCGAGACTTCCCTCTGCTCCATGACCTGTATAATAACAATCCCCGAGCATGCGCTGTGCTTCCGCGTTCCCCTGTTCTGCTGCTTTGCTGTACTGCTCGGCAGCTTTGCAATACCATTGCTCCGCTTCAAATTGATCTTTTTCCACTCCTTTGCCGTATTCATAACAATCACCCAGTTTATACTGCGCTGTCGCATCCCCGAATTCCGCGGCTTTGCGGCATTGAGCATATGTATCTAACTCATCAAGTTCAGTGCTGGCAATCGTATACTCATGTTTCGCCGCTGCGTCAGCGCCGGTCCCTGCTGCAATCATAATCCATTCATCCGATGCCGCTGATGCCGCGCTGAATTCTTGAGAGTGCTCTCTTAAAACTCGAAGCTCCGAACGAGCATATATATCCCCTTGTTCCGCAGCTTTACTAAGCCATTCTTCTGCTTTGGCTTGATCTTTCTCCACCCCATTACAATAATAATAGCAAATCCCCAGCCTGTACTGAGCTTTCCTATAGCCTTGTTCCGCAGCTTTGTGATACCATTTTATCGCTTCGGCAAAATCCTTTGTCACTCCCTTGCCGGAATAATAACAATTTCCGGCATTATATTGCGTTTCCGCATCGCCCTGTTCAGCAGCTTTGCGCCACCATTTTACAGCTTCGGTCTTATCCTGCGCCACACCATAACCAATGTAATAACTCCGGGCAAGCAGACACTGAGCTTTCGCATCCCCTTGTTCCGCAGCTTTACGGTACTGTTCAGTAGTTTTGCGATACCATTTTTCCGCTTCAACTTGATTCTTTTCCACGCCATTGCCGTCTGCATAGCAACGTCCCAACGCAGACAAAGCTTTCACATCTCCATGTTCCGCAGCTTTGCGAAATTGTTCCACTGCTTTACGATACCATTTTTCCGCTTCAATTTGATCTTTATCCGTGCCATAACCGTATTTAGAGCAATTGCCCATCTCAAATTGAGCTTTCGCATCTCCCTGTTCCGCTGCTTTACGATATTGTGCGCATACATCCAGCTCTTTAATTACATCTCCGGCTCCTGCACAGACTCCTGCATATCCCTGTTCCACGGCTTTACGCCACCATTTTTCCGCCTCCGCCCAGTTTTTCACCACACCATTGCCATATGCATAACAATTACCCAATTTGTACGATGCCTCCGCAGACCCCAGTTCCGCCGCTTTATGATACCATTTTGCAGCTTCGGTCATGTCCATGTGTTCTAAATATTCATATTGCAGCGCAATCATAAGTTGAGCGTTCACACTGCCTCGAACCGCAGCTTTGCGCCACCACCTTACCGCCTCCGCTCTGTCTTTCACCACGCCATTACCATATGCATAACAATTACCCAGATTGTACTCAGCTTCCACAAAACCCTGTTCCGCTGCCTTGCGATACCACTTCACCGCTTCGGCCTGGTCTTTTGTCACACCCTTGCCATCCGCATAGGCGACGCCAAGAAAAAACTGTGCCTGGGCATTCCCCTGCTCCGCAGCTTTTTGATACCATTTTGTCGCTTCGCCTCTGTCGGAGTCCACGCCTTCGCCATCATCATAACAACGTCCAAGCTCAAATTGAGCCCTTGCATCGCCCTGCTCCGCTGCTTTGCGGTACTGTTCAAACGCCCGGACCGGATCATCCCCGGCAGATAACGCCGGGGATAATTGCATGGCGGCAAACAGTATTACTGCCACTAATATGGTATTTCTAAATTTCATTATCTCCTCTCTCCACATTATCACTTATATAAATATAAACGGGCTTAATTTAACCTGTAAAAGTAATGATTTCACGGCGCGATATATTGTTTTTAAAGTCTTTGCGCGAATTTCGGTTGACAAAATCTCTATATTATAGAAACATGTCGCACATTTTTTTGGTAACTCCATCCAGTAAAATTGATAAAGGTTTAACTTAACTTTGGCATTTGGTATTAGGGAATGTGAATGATGAGACGGACGGTTGCCCGGTATTTTCTGCCGGCGCAGTATGTCCAAAATGGGAATGGAAAGTTGAAAATGAAAAAGCAAAATGGCAACAGCCTCAAACGAGTCTCCAAAGTCTCCGGAATCGGACAGTTGTCCGGTCTGTTCTGCCGGCACAGTGTAAAACTCTCTGCAAGGACGGTGTCCAAAATGTCCGAGTGCGATGTCCAAAATAGGTTTGTTGCAGTGCCGTCCGTCTCGGACGGGGCTGTCCAAAATGAGGGAAAGATGTGTCCAGAATGGTGACAGGGAAGTGCTGGAGTCTGCTGTAAAACTTCCCCGGGATGTTGTTTGAAAACTTTAAAACCGTTATGCTCAACGGGTCTCTAAACTCTCGAAAATGTGAACGGTTGTCCAGACTATTCTGCCGGCGCTGGGCAGAACAATGGGGCCCATGGGAATCATGGGGGCTGTAAGATGCCGGTAACCAAAACGAGGAAGCGTGCTGTCCAAAATGTGCGGGGATGGTGTCCAAAATCTCAGGAATGTCCGGCGACGGGCAATGGAGCGGGCGGTTGCCATGTATGTTCTGCCGGCGCAGGACAAAGCAATGGAGTCAAAGAAGCGGTTTTCCCCAATGGGCGGTCATGTGTCCCGCATGTGCCAGGAGGCTGTCCAGGATGGGTGTAAAACTGAAAAGCGTCATGCTGGAGATATCTCTAAAATCTCCGAAATGCCTGTGTTCCATTCCCATATTTGCCGTTACGGGCAGGCATTTCGTGAAAGTTTTTTCAGCTCAAATAAAAAAAAGATTGAATTATTTTCAAAAAATCAATTGTATTTTGGACTAAATTGGATTATAATGGATTATTATGGAACGTAATAGTTCAAGGAGTACCTGAATAAGTGTTGTCTTTCTGCGGACAGGACCGGTGTTCAGTAGACGCCAACGGGAGACTTAAATTAAGTCCGAAGGTGGTGTCTGATTTTACCGGTAAGTGTGGCGGGCAGGTTGTGATACATTGTCTTCCGGAAGGCGCGATAGCGATCTACCCTGAAGAGATATATCTCGAAATGCGCCGTCAGGAGACTTTGCCCGCCGCGAAAGCCTCGAACAGCATGGTCTTCCGCCGCTCAATGCGCCGTTTCGGTGCGATGAGCAGCCCTGAGAGCATATCGAATCAGGGCAGAGTTACGCTCCCGCAGGCGTTTCGCGAGTATGCCGCGGTGAATCCCGGCAGCGAAGTGTTTGTCGTCGGCGTGGAAATCGGCATAGAAATATGGAATACCGAGCGCTGGGCGGAAGAAATTGACCGGATGAACGAGCATGCCAGAGAAAAAGGTGAACGCGAAATGGCCGCAGACCTTCTCCCTGGTGACAACATACAATAACAACTTAAAGAAAAGGAGAACGTAAAATGTTCATCTCTAACGACAGAAAAGGCCGGGTTACAATCTTCGCGGTTATCACTGTGCTGTCTCTTTTTCTTCTTGGTGCCGGTTCCGGCGTGAACGGCAGCGATGAAAAACAGGCGGAACGTCAACAGATGACAGAGCTTGTAAGCGCAATGTCCGTACAGTTTCCGGAACAGTACCGCGAAGGCTGGCAGAAGGCGGCGGAACAGAATCCGCAACTTTTGCTTAGCATCAGTACCGACAAACTGGTTTACGATTTAAATAATTAGTTACTGATCCCCTCCTTTTTCCCCCCGGCGGGCAGTTCCCCAACTGCCCGCCACTTTTTTTAAAAGCCGGTTTACAGGTTGAATAACCTTTTTCCTGTTGTAACTTACGGGATTGACTGCAGCAATAGACATATTAACAGACATAAGGTAAGATTGATGGAATTCAGACCCTGCATTGATCTGCATGGCGGCCAAGTCAAGCAGATTGTCGGCTCCAGCCTGACGGATGACGACCGTACCGTAAAAACGAACTTTGTCTCGGAGCACGGCCCGGCATATTTTGCGGAGTTGTACAAGCGCGACGGACTGACCGGCGGACATGTGATCATGCTGGGCCCCGGCAACGGGACCGCCGCCCTGGAAGCGCTGGGCGCTTATCCCGGCGGACTCCAAATCGGCGGCGGGATCACGGCGGAAAATGCTCAATACTGGCTGGATGCCGGAGCCTCGCAAGTAATCCTGACCTCCTATATTTTTGCGGACGGCGAACTCAACAGGGCCAATCTGGAGCGGATCTTCAAGCTGCTGGGCCGTGAGCGTCTGGTGCTGGATCTGAGCTGCCGCTGCAAGGACGGCGAATACTATATCGTTACCGACCGCTGGCAGAAGTTTACCAACTGGAAAGTCAATGCCGGAACATTGAGCTTTATGGCTGAATTCTGCTGCGAATTCCTGATTCATGCGGTGGACGTTGAAGGCAAGCAGGCCGGCATTGATGAAAAGTTGCTGTCAGTAATGGCGGAACATTGTCCGATACCTTCAGTTTATGCCGGCGGCATCAGATCGCTGGATGATGTGAAAATCATCCATGACAAAGGGCGCGGCAGGGTGGCTTTCACCATCGGTTCAGCCCTGGACATTTTCGGCGGACCGCTGAAATACCAGGACGTGGTCGAATTTATTCGCTCTCGGCAGGCTCGGGTTTAACCGGTGCAGGCTTGCTGCCATCAGAAGCCGGTTTGATGATTATCGCGGTGCCGCTGGTCTTGTCTCTTTCTTTAATCGGATAAAGGGCTTTGGGCGGAACCAGAGTCACGTCGCCGGTTCTGCTGGTGCCGACACCCCACATGGATTTTTCCCATTTATCGGCTTTCTTCGTAAAGACGAAGACATTCTGATTGCCGGAATCATATACCCAGGCATTGTCATCGGAATCCCATATCCAATAAAGCCTGTTGCCGTTGTTGATGTCAATTTTTTCCCCCTGATATTCAATCGCGCCTTTCCGATTGGAGATCGTAAGCTGCCGGTATGTGTCCTCAATCGGGAATGACAGGTCATAATGTCCGGAAGGCGATTTCAGCAGATTGATGCTTTTCCCGGGCAATTGCAAATCCGGCAGAAAAATCAGCAGCACGACCAGAACGAGCATACTCGGGCAGATATAAAGCAGATACCCGGCATATTGGTTGATGCTTTTCTTCAGCAGCATGGTATCAACCAGCGCGATGCCGAATGAAGTGACCGCAATGATGCCGATCATGCAGAAAAAGTTAATGATCCAGGCGAAGACGAGGGTTCCTTTCATGCTGTAGAGGAACAAAAGCATCCACAATCCGGAATTTATAAACAGCATTCTGGAAACACTATTTCTATGAATCGGTTCTTCCTGCATGATAAACCTCTGAGTATATTATTGGATCATTTTACCTTATTAAGTTCCTGAGACCTTGCTTCCCATCCGGCTATTTCCCGGAGCCGGGTCATGATGTCCAGGTGCTGAGTACAGGATTCTTCGCATCTGCCGCAGGCGATACAGGCGGCGGCGCTGCCGCGCGGTTCCACCAGCAGGCCCCAGTCATGGTGAAACTTCATGGAACTGATCATTTCCTCGTCTGTTTTGCCGAAAACAGCTTTGTCGTTATAAATCTGCATATATGCCGGAATCGGAATGTTCTCAGGGCACTCCTCGCAGTAACCGCAGGCAGTGCATATCCTGGTCATATTTTTGGAGATGTGCGCTTTAATTCTGGCGATATCCTCTTCGGTCATCGGTTCGGCATCGGCAACCCGGCAGGCGGTGTCGATGTGTTCAGTGGTGGTGAATCCGTTCAGCGCTACAGTAATGTCCGGGTTGGCGACCAGAAAGCGCAAGGCGGCTTCGGTCGGGGTTTCGCCCGGCGAAGCGAGAAATTGCAGCTTGTCCTCGTTTTTAGGAATGAGCCCGCCTGCGAGCGGGTTCATGGCGACAACGCCGAGACCGTGCTCTTTGGCGGCAAGTACTCCATCCCGGCGGTATGGGAAGTTCAGGATATTCACTCCCAGCAGAACGCCTTCGAAAAGTCCGGATTCGACGACTTTGCGGACCCCGGCGCCTTCCTGATGCGAAGAGAAACAGATATGTTTGATTAATCCTTCGGCTTTGCATTTGAGCAGTGCATTATACAGGCCTCCGTTCATAGCCAGATCGAAATGCTCCATCCGGCGGATACACCAGACATGGAAGAAATCAATATACTCCACCCCCATGCGTTCGACGGACTTTTTCACTTTCTCATAGGCTTCCAGTTCGCCTGCAACATGGACCGGCATGAGTTTGGTAGCCACAAAATACTTATCGCGAGGCAGCTTCCTGAATCCGATTCCAAAAAGTTCTTCGCTCTTGTCGTCGCAATAACCGGGAGCGGTGTCGAAGTAGTTGATGCCTTTGTCGAACGCATACTTGACCAGACCGGCATTGGCTTCAGCAGTCTGGGTCAGATCGAAACGCATCCCGCCGAATCCGATGGCGGAGACCATTTTGCCGGTTTTACCAAACGCTGAATATCTCATTTTAACATATCCCTTTACTGTCGAAAACGGCGGTTGAAACGTAAGCCGGCACTTCACCGCCTTTTTCAATTTTTTCGCCGAAAGTATACCAGAGCGTAATCAGGATACCAAGCACCAATAACACCAGGATGGAGAACATGAGAATGAACAAGGATAACCTTTTTATGTGAGGCCTTGAACAAGCGCTGGAGCCATGTAAGTTTCTGCGGCATTACTCATCCCCCGACGTTTTTAAAGTCATTAAATATGCGTATCGAAGTACTCTCTGAGCTGTGTTACGTTTACTCTTTCCTGATTCATGGAATCGCGCGCGCGGATGGTCACGGCATTGTCCTGGGCGGATTCAAAGTCAAAAGTTATGCAGTACGGAGTGCCTATCTCGTCCTGGCGGCGGTAGCGTTTGCCGATGCTGCCGGTTTCGTCATATTCACAGCGGAATCTGCTGCTCAGGTCTTTATAGAGGTTATCAGCGCCTTCGGCAAGCTTCTTTGACAGCGGCAGGATCGCGACTTGAACCGGCGCGACTTTGGCCGGCAGGCGCAGGACGACGCGGACATCGGTTTCCTGACCTTCCTTTTTGGTGTCGGCGGTGTCTTCATCGTAGGCATTGCAGATCAGCGCAAGCATGGTGCGGTCAAGCCCGACCGAGGTTTCGATAATCGTCGGGGTGATTTTGCGGTTGTTGTCATGGTCAATATACTGCAAATCGGTGCCGGAGAATTCCTGGTGACGCGACATATCCCAGGTGCCGCGGTGATGCACGCCTTCGAGTTCGCCCCAGCCGAACGGGAACAGGAACTCAATATCAATCGCCGCTTTGGCGTAATGCGCCAGCTTTTCATGTTCGTAAATGCGCATTATGTCTTCAGTGAATTTCAGTTTTTCGCGATAATACTTGATGCGTTCGCCTTTCCAGTAGTTGAACCACTCCATGGACTCGGCGTCTTCGCAGAAGAACTCCATTTCCATCTGGGTGAACTCACGGGAGCGGAAGATGAAGTTACGCGGGTTGATTTCCTTCCGGAACGCCTTGCCGATC
>CAIJKT010000517.1 GCA_903821255.1 uncultured Lentisphaeria bacterium
GACTCTCCCAAATGCCTTTGGGTTTGCCGGTTCGTTACATACCTTCAGGTATGCATCTCTCCGGCAATTCCCGAAATCCCCCCGGATAATTCGCGAAACTTGTAAAGCTTATTTCTTTAACAGCACCTAATTATTAATTCTTTCATTCCAGACGCCGGTACCTCCCAGAGAAGTCATGTTCCAATATGACAGCCAGAAAGGATCAAGTGCCCAGTTGCCGGTTAACAGCAAGTCGTAGGTTGGAACTTTAAGCCGGGACTTCCATGCTCCATGTCCATCCACAAAAGCCGCATTCATTCCGCCCAGATGTTTAAACATTGTGAAATTGCCGGTTTCTCCAGTAAATCTGTCCGTATACTTTGTGTCCTTGTCGGCATACAACGCCGTTTTACTATAATATTTGGATGGGATGCGTTTAAGATTGCCCCAGTATGTTCCAGCGGTAACGCTGGCTGCGGTATAGTTGAGATATATACCTATGCCATAATGCGAACCTTTCCAGACATTCCATTCGGTCGTCGCTCCAATGTCAGTTCTGGTTTCCGAGGGACATTTTAAAACTCCGGCAGGAGATTTGGTGCTGAGTGTCTCGCCGCCTGGAATATAACCATATTTAGTCAAATGCCATTGCCAATATCCATTGGCGTCTGAAATCGGAAGCCAATCCCGGTTATCATTGGAATACATTAATGACGCGGTCCAGACCTGTTTAAGATTGGCCAGACAATTTGATGACTTTGCTTTGTCGCGGGCCTTGCTGAGGGCAGGCAGCAGCATGCTGGCTAAAATTGCGATGATGGCGATCACTACCAGGAGTTCTATGAGCGTGAAAATCGAACTACCGGCATCTTTTCTTCTGTTTGTCTTTTGCATAAAGGCCTCCTTCGGGTTGATAATTTTAAAGTACAAATTCATAACATCCTTTTTCCCATTTGTCTTTTCGTAAAAATCTCCTATGATAATTTTTTATTCTTATGGCTCTGCTATAATATAAACTCAACATCTTCCGGCATGATTTTGATTGTACGCGGCTCCGGTATTCTGCCGTCATTGATCCATTCCATCAGCATATCCGCCGCGGTGGTCGCCCGCTGGCTGTCTTTGCTTGCCACATAAACGGAAGGTCTGACTTGAATCATGATCCGCTTGTTTTCAATCGAAATAATATTTTTTTCGGCCACTCCTTTTTCCTGTATCAGCGCTCTGCGGGTAAATTCCCCGGCTGCCGCCCATAGAGTATTCTTGTCGCTTAAATCTAAATCCTCTATTCTGCACTTTTCCGGCGACGGCTTTAATACAGCAAGAGCTGGAGTCCAGTCGATACCGCCATTAATATTTCTTCTGGCAAGGATCAATATAGTCCGTTTGAAGCCATTGGAATTACCGTATTCGTATAGTTCCTTATATAGTTCGGACATATCGATATCGACACATGGCACGACCGGCTCATGAATACTTCCCAGCATGACAAACGGCAATCTACTTTTTTTTAGAAAGTTGGCGATGTCGCTGCCGCTTTCCGGTGGAAAGTTGGTAATGATCCCGTTGGTCAAATTATCTTCGGCAAGATGTTTTATTCTCTCCTTCAATTCATCCGCGTTATCATACGGCACAAAAATCATTTCAAAGCCGTTCTTCTGCAGTCTGTAGGATGTGTTCGGCAGCAAGTCATGCAGATACAGGTTGATTTCGTCCCGGTAATTCTTCTCCACATGCACACACAAGGCAACCAGCGGCACAATCCCGGTCTTCATCGCCTGGGCAATCCGGTTGGGATGGTAGTTCAGTTCCCGGGCAACCTTTAGAATCTCTTCCCGTTTGACCGGGGAAAAGCGAATATTGTTTTTTGTGTTGCTTAGGACAGCGCCTGCCAAAGCCCGGGAGACATTACATCTCAGGGCAATATCTTTAACAGTTATTTTACGGTTGTTTTCCATATTCAACATGCAGTCCTGATATACATTGATTGCTCGTTCTATCATAATTATATATGAGCTCTCCTATTTTGTCAATAGGACAACAATTATTTCTTTAAAAATAAAGCATGGTCTGGTAATGCCTCAGTCTTTACGGTGGCTCAAAATATCCGCATAATTTAAAAAATTCTATTTGTTTATATGGATTTTCATTTTATATTATGCGTGTCCTAATTCGGACAATAATAAATATTAAATTTCAGGGGGTCAAAGATGAGTGAATCTGCGGCGAGAGCGAAATTTTTGTCGGCGGTGTCTGAACTATGGCCTGCGGCCAAGGGGTCGGTGCGGGAGTATAAACAGAAATGCAAGAACAAGAATTGTCCGCGTTGTGCATCCGGGGAAAGACATC
>CAIJKT010000518.1 GCA_903821255.1 uncultured Lentisphaeria bacterium
CGCCGGGGAAAAATTTTTCGATCACAGCGGCGGCATCATCTTTCTGAACAGAAAAAATCAGTTCCGCGCCTTCTTCCCTCAGCACCTTGGCAATGTGGAAGGCCACACTTTTGCGGTTGGCCACGCCGAAGATCAGAATTTTTTTATTTTCAATTCCCAAAAAGCTCATTTTCAACACCCGCGCTTATTTTTTATCGGACAATTTAAATTTTAACCATGCATAAAATGAATCGGCAATCTGCAGATAGCCTTCCTGGGCAGGATGCACGCCATTAATCTGGCGGACGGTTTTTGCGGAGTTTCTGCTGTTTACCGTTTCCGACATGGCCGGAAAGTTATTTTCACAATCGATATTCACGTAAGCCGGAATCATGGAGACGTTGTGGTACTTTCCGCTGCCGTAACGTTCAATCATCCGTTCGACCAGGCGATGCTGATTGCGCCGGTACTGCCAGCGGGTCTGCCCGCATTGGTAATTTGAGCCGAACGCATCCTGGGTCGCGGCCGGCGGCACCGTCAGCGCCAGACCGATCTGAGTGTCGGGGCCGACTTTTTGAAACTCGGCAATCAATTTGTCCGCATTTTTCAGAATCTGATCTATCGCGGAATCCAGGTTGTCCTCTTTCAGGTTAAAAACATCATTGGTACCGAGCATGACCGTGATAAAATCCGGAGCTTTGCCGCCGGCGTATTTACTGCAGTAATCTTTGAAATCCAGTTCCGTACTGCCGTCCTTATCCGTCAGAAATTTGCTTTTGCCGCGGTAATCAGTCTGTGTGGGATTATACTGGGTCAGAAAAGTGTTCCAGGACCACCCGGCATAGCCTTCGTGAGCAAAATTTCCCGGCTCTTTGCCATGACCGGAATGACTGCCGATGAATGTTGCTTTAGGTCCGTATTTATGGCAAAGACTGTACAGTTCCAGCGGATAAACCGAAGCATCGGTCAGGCTGTCGCCAATCAGCAGCAGGCTGACGGCTCTGGCCGAACCGGCATCCGCCGGGCTTACGATGATTTCAGTCTGGCCTTCCGCCATCAGTTCATTAGCGCCGTTATATATCTTTATTTTCCACGGGAAACTGCCGGTATCCTCCGGCTTGGCCGTAAAACGCCATCTGGCTTTATCCTGTCTGCCTTTGGCGCAATCAACATCAAACGCATAATTACTATAATTGGGAGTCAGGATAATATTGTCGAAATAAATATTAATTTCCTGGCCAGCCACGGCATATACGGCAGGAGGCAGGATCAATTTCAACTGGTTCCCGGGAGCGGCGGTTGCCGCGACGGCCAGAAACATGAATAAAAATAAAAATGCTGATTTTCTCATATTACCCTCTGAATTAAAGTCCGCCGGTTACTTCCAGGACGGTGCCGTTGATATATGATGCTTCTTTAGATGCCAGGAACAGAATTGCCTCCGCGACCTCCGCCGGAGTGCCGAAGCGCTTCATCGGGACCTGGTTCTTATATTCTTTTCGCAAATCTTCCGGCAGATCGGAAATAAGCTCGGTCTCAATAAATCCGGGCGAGACACAATTGACGGTGATGCCGCGGCGGGCGGTTTCTTTGGACAGGGATTTTGTAAACGCCACCTGCCCGGCTTTGGATGCGGCATAATTAGCCTGGCCGGCGAAGCCCAGCTTGCCGGATGGCGAAGTGATGCTGATAATCCGGCCGAAACGGTTCTGCATCATTTTCATGACCGCAAATTTACTCATATTGAATGTGCCGGTTAAATTAATGGCAATGACGGAGTTCCAGTCTTCCGGCGGCATCATGCCGGTCACGCTGTCTTTTCTGATGCCGGCACAGTTAACCAGCACTTCAAGTGAAGAGTGAGCAGTGTCGTAGCTGTTAAAAAAACTCTCCGCCGCCGCATAATCTGAAACATCAACTTTGACGACCTCCAGCGGAAATCCTGCCCATTTTGCCTTAAATTCCGCGGCGGCGGCGTCATTGCCGCCGTAAATTGCGGTGACGGATGCGCCGTTCTTCAGAAAAAGTTCGGATGCGGCGCTGCCGATTCCGCGGGTTCCGCCGGTGATGATTACATTGAATCCTGCAAATTTGCCGCTCATACAATTTCTCCTGAAAATAAAGATTTGCGCTTTCCATTCTTCCCGCCCCGGGCGCAGGAAAATATCCCCGTAACGCATAAAAAAACCCCGGCATGGAGCCGGGGTTTCTCAATTATAAAGTCTGTTGTTTTAAAACAGCAGTCATTACGATTTATTCAGCCTTTTGTTCCACAGCCTTTTCGGGAGCTGCAGTCTTCTGGGCCGGGGCTCCTTCTTCCACAAGCTGAAGTATGCACATTTCGGCGGCATCGCCGACGCGCATCTTTGCCAGATGAATAATTCTGGTATAGCCGCCTGCGCGGGTCATGTATTTCGGAGCAACTTCGTCAAAAAGTTTTTTGACGGCAGTTTTGTTTCTGAGCTTGGCAACCGCCTGGCGGATATGATGGAGTCCGCCTTTTTTGCCGAGGGTAATCATCTTGTCGGCAAAACGGCGTGCTTCTTTGGCCTTGACTATAGTGGTGGTAATCTGGCCGTGTTCGATCAGGCTGCTTACCATATTGGCAAGCATTGCCCGGCGATGCGCACCGGACCGTCCGATTTTAAATGTATGTA
>CAIJKT010000519.1 GCA_903821255.1 uncultured Lentisphaeria bacterium
GCGTCATTGAATGACATGCGCAGGGCGACTTCGCCGAACTGGCCGTGGCCGCCTGACTGCTTTTTATGGCGGTAATGGCCTTCGCCGTTGGCGGTGATGGTTTCCCGGTAAGGAATCTTCGGCGTGGAGAGATGGACTTCCACCTTGTAAACATCTTTCAGCTTCTTAACGACATTGCCGAGATGCTGGTCGCCCATGCCGGTCAGCAGCGATTCATGAGTTTCGTCATGCCGCTTATAAGTCACGGTGGGATCGGTTTCGGCAATCTTGTGCAGCCCGGACGCGATCTTGTCCTCCTCGCCGCTTTTCGCCGCGGAAATGGCATAGGACATGACCGGTCTGGGGAAGACGATGACCGGCAGCGGTTTGACTCCCGGCGCGGTCGCCAGCGTGTTGGAAATATGGGTGTCTTTGAGTTTGGCGACCGCCACAATGCAGCCCGGCCCGGCATCCGTGACCGGTTTCTGCTCTTTGCCGTTCATGATAAGCAACTGTCCGAAGCGCTCTTTGCCGTCTTTGGAGACATTGAGGACGTCTTTTTCACCAGTGAACACTCCGGAAAGCACTCTGAAGAAAGTGAGCTGGCCGATAAACGGGTCGATAATCGTCTTGAAGACCAGGCCGATGCCGGTGCCGGAATCGCTGACCGGCATTTTGCCGCCGTCGGCGAAAACAATTTCTCTGGACGCCGCATCCGGGAACAGACTGACAATGCTGTCCATCAGTTCGGTGATCCCGATATCTTTGGCCGTGCTGCCGGCAAAGACCGGAACGAGGCTGCCGCTTTTGATCGCCGCCTTCAGTCCTGAAGCAATTTCATCATCGGTGAGAGTGCCGCCGTCAAGATATTTTTCCATCAATTTTTCATCCGATTCGGCAATCGTATCCATCAGCGCCTCGCGGTATGCGGCGGCCTCATCGGCGATTTCAGCGGGGATATCAGTATCTCTGAGCACGTTTACAACTTTTTTAAACCCGGCTTCCGTGCCGACGGGGAGCGTCAGCGGAACGCATACGGTCTTGCCGTAAGCTTCCTGAATCTGGGCCAGGGCGCGCTTGAAATCCGCGCGTTCCCGGTCAATCCGGTTGATAATCACGAAACGCGGCAGATTGAGTTCTTCAGCCATCTTCCACGCCTTGGCGCAGCCGACTTCAAGTCCGCCGACTGCGTCAACAACAATCAGCACGCTGTTGCAGGCATGCAGCGCAGCGGTGGTTTCTCCGATATATTCGCCGTATCCGGGGGTATCAATAAAAAACAGTTGATTGGCTTTCCATTCACAATTCAACGGGGTCGAGTAAATACTACATCGTTTTTCCTGTTCATCCGCCGTGTAATCGGAAACGCTGGTTTTCTGATCGACACTGCCGCAGCGTTCAACCGCTTTGGCTTTGAACAGCATCAGGTCGCAGAGTGAGGTTTTTCCGCCGCCGGAGTGACCGGCCACAGCGAAAGTTTTGATTTCCACCGATTTTTTCATGATATCCCCTTTCAGTTTGTTAGAAATGCTGAATTTCCATTTTCTGACCAAAAGAACA